>DSBH01000082.1 GCA_011056825.1 Deltaproteobacteria bacterium
AACTGGGGCCGGTTCTGACGGCACTCATGGTGACGGCCCGAGCGGGATCGGCAATGGCAGCTGAACTGGGCACCATGCGGGTGACGGAACAGATCGACGCCCTTTACGTCATGGCCGCCAACCCGGTAAAAACCCTTATTGTTCCCCGGGTGATCGCCGGCATCACCATGCTGCCCGTGCTTACCGTGGTCTCCGTTTTCGTCGGGGTGGTGGGGGCCTATTTCGTCGGCGTACCTATCCTGGGTATCAACAAGGGCATGTTCATGAAGAACATGACGACCTTTGTGCAGTTATCTGATATTTACAACGGTCTCGTCAAGGCCTCCTTTTTCGGCCTCATACTCTCATTCGTGGGATGTTACAAGGGGTTCAACACCACCGGGGGGGCCGAGGGCGTCGGAAAGGCGACCACTGAGGCCGTGGTGATCGCAGCCATCACCATATTGATCAGCGATTATTTCCTGACGGCCCTGATGTTCTGAGACCTGAAAAGGACGGCAGCGTGTACGATGATTCAACTGGTTGACATTTCCAAGTCGTTTAAAACCCAGAAAGTACTGGACGGCCTGAACCTCACGATCGAGGAAGGAAAGACCACGATCATCATCGGTCGATCCGGTGGCGGTAAGAGCGTGCTTTTAAAACACATTATCGGCCTCATAAAGCCCGACCGTGGAAAGGTTCTCGTGGATAGCGACGACATCACCGCCATGAACGACCGGGACCTGAACGAAACGCGCAAGAAGTTCGGCATGCTCTTCCAGGAGGCGGCGCTGTTCGATTCCATGAACGTGTTTGAAAACGTGGCCTTTCCCCTGCGTGAACACACGCGGATGAAGGAACCCGAGATCAGAGAACGGGTCCGTTCGCGGTTGCAGGACGTTGGTCTTTCGGGCATTGAGGGGAAAATGCCGTCCGAGTTGTCGGGCGGTATGAAAAAGAGGGTAGGTCTGGCGCGGGCCATGGCCATGCAGCCGCAGATCGTTCTTTTCGACGAGCCGACCACGGGGCTCGACCCTGTCATGACCGAGGCCATCGACCGGCTGATTTTTGAAACGCAGCGGAAATACAATTTGACCTGCGTGGTTATCAGCCACGACATAAAGTCGATTTTTTCCATCGGTCACCAGGTTGCCATGCTGTATGACGGTAAAATTATTGAATTCGGCACCCCGGAGGAAGTGAAAAACTCGGGAAACCCCGTGGTGCAGCAATTTATGGCCGGCAGTCTCGAAGGGCCTATCAGCATCATGTAGCGGCCTCTTCGAACGCCGCAGAGGAAGGATTAAGTTGCGTCGCTGGCGGTGATATGCGACAAACGTAAGAATTGTATCGGGGGATCGGCATGCGCTCCATAAGTACCGAAGCGAAGGTAGGGGTTTTTGTCCTGGCGGCCATGATCATTCTTGGCTACATGTCCTTCAGGGTGGGAGAGTACGGATTCGGCATTCGAAAGGGCTATCCCGTAAGGGTTGTTTTCGACAACGTGGCCGGCCTGGAGCGGGACGCGGCCGTGCAGATCGCCGGCGTGGAAGTCGGCCGGGTCGAAAGCATTGCCCTTGAAGATGGACGGGCTGTGGTAACCTTGCGTATTCTTCCATCGGTCAAACTCGAGAAGGACGTGATCGCATCGCTCAAGACCCATGGCATCCTGGGCGACAAGTACGTCGACATCAAACCGGGCAGCGGGGAATATGGATACATACCCGAAGACGGCGAAATCGATCATGTGGAAGCGACCGCCGATATGGACAAGATGCTCCGGGAACTGGGAAACATTGCCAACGACGTTAAGGCCGTAACCGCCTCCCTGAGGCAGGTCATGGGAGGCGATGAAGGAGAGGCCAACCTGCACGCCATCGTGGAAAACACCCGCGATCTGACGGTGAACCTGAATCGGGTGGTCGAGAAGAGCGATGAAAGTTTCAGCCGACTGGCGGAAAGCCTGACGGAAGCGTCCCATGAAATTCAGCGGACGTTTGTTTCCCTGAGTGAAATTTCCGACAAGATTAACCACGGCGAAGGGACAATCGGCCAGCTTGTAGAAAACAGGGATGTGTTTGACAATCTCAATCGATCCGTGGCGGCTCTCGGCGACATCACCGAACGAATCAACCGGGGTGAGGGTACACTGGGCCAGCTTGTAGAAAACAGGGAACTTTTCGACAACTTGACATCGACTGTCGAGTCCCTCCAAAAAGTAACCGCCCAGATCAGCTCCGGTGAGGGAACCATCGGTAAACTAGTCTACGAGGACGAGACCGTGGACAACATCAACCGGGGTCTGAAAAGCATCGATCGCAGCATGGAGGGTATAAACCGTTACGTTTCCAAGACGGAGCAGTTCAGGACCTACCTTGCTTACCGGGGTGAATATCTCGCCAGGACGGACAAAGCGAAGTCCTATTTCACCGTGCGGATCCAGCCGCGGGAAGACATGTTCTACGCCCTGGGCATAGTGGCCGACCCTCGCGGAAAAAGAACGGTCACCGAGCGGACCGATTACTCAACCGGCAGGACGGTTCGTTATGAGGAATATGACAAAAGCGGAGTGCTTTTCGACGCCCAGATCGGCAAGCGTTTCAGGGACATCGTTCTGCGAGGCGGTATTTTCGAGTCCACCGGAGGGGTCGGTGTTGATTATTTCGCTTTCAAAGATGCCCTGCAGTTCACGTTCGAGGCTTTCGATTTCGACGACGAACGTCGCACGCACCTTAAAGCCTACGCTGATTACCGGCTCTTTAAAAATGTGTACCTGACGGCGGGCTGGGACGATTTTATAAGCAAGCACGGCAATTCGTCGCCTTTCTTCGGACTGGCCATTCGATTCGAAGACAAGGATCTAAAGTACATGCTCTCGAATATTCCGTTGCCCTAAGGCACGCGGGACGTTTGGAAACGCTCTTGACAGCGGGAAATATATCGCTATATTACGTTCCGAAGGCGTGAGGGGGACGGGTCTTCGCCATGTATTTCAACCGTGAGCAGATGGCCGTTGTCGGATGGTCTTTCAGCCGTGCAGAGGTCCTGGCGGAACGTTATTTCAACCTCGGGCGGGGCGGGTTCAGGAACAACCGGTATGACGTGCAGACCCGTTTTTATCTTGCCGATCACGAGGTGGGCGATCGGGCGTTTGCTCACCTGTGCCGCTATGCGTATCGAAAACACGGCGAAGACAATAACCCGGAGAATTTTAATTTTTTTAAGATATGCCTTCAGGACGGGCGTATACTTCACGCCGTCGAGCGGAGCACCTCCTTTGTGAAACTGGTGCCTCTCATGGAGTACATCGCGATGCACGAGCTGATTCACGTGGTGCGATTCAATCGCGGCGACGCGGATTTTGATGCTTCCGTGGAAGAAAAGATAATCGAGGAAGAACGGGTTCACGAATTGACGAGAACGATTCTGGCACCCGGTGCGGATCATGACATGAAGCTTGTCATCGATTGTTTCAGGTCGGACCTGCACGTGGGCGACATATTCTCGGAGGAAGAGCGCTTGCTCAACTAGGAATGAAGCCGGGGCCGGCCGCATGTAAAAGCAGGCGGTCCCGAAGCGGGTACTATTCTGCTGGAGGTAGCGGGAAATGCCGATTTACGAGTACAAATGTGAAAAATGCGGGAAGGAGTTCGAGGTTTTTCAGAATATATCTGATCCGCCCATAACGACCTGCCGGTTCTGCAAGGGGAAAGTGCGAAAACAGGTATCCCTGTCGTCATTTCAGTTGAAGGGATCCGGCTGGTATGTCACCGATTACGGCGGAAAGAAACCGTCGGACCAGGTTGATCAGGTAAAGGCCGAGGAACATACGGCCGTCGAGGCGGGAAAAAAGTCTACAAGTACGGACAGTTCCAATGCGGGGACCGGTGATTGAACGGCCGACGGCTCGCGGGAGCTTAATCTGGATTCATTTTACACGCCCCGGTAACGGGGCTTTTTTATGATATATCTTGTTATTCCCGGGCGCGGACGACGACAGTAAAAGGAACGTGCCGTGGATTATCAGTTGTTCCGGGAGCACCGGGCTTCCATAGTGAACGAATAGATATTTATCTCAAGGGGTAAGCACGTAGCGCTGCTCCGGTTCGGGAACATACCATTCGATAATATTGTAACCGATTCCGATGGGGGCGGGTTCGATCCCCCGGAAACGGGCGTGAATGATCGGAAGGGCATCGGGAACATAGAGGAACGTATACGGCTGCTCCTCGGCGAGAATTTCCTGAATCCGGAAGTAACAGGCTTTTCTTTCCTTGATATTAAAGGTGCTGCGGCCCTTTTCGAGCAGTTCATCAACCTCGTCGTTGGCGAAAGAAATAAAATTCAGCTCCCCCGGCCGCGTTTTGCTTGAGTGCCAGATGTCGTACAGGTCGGGATCCATGGGAATGGACCATCCCAGGATCGTGGCGTCGAACCGTTTCTTGTTGATGAAATCGTTGATGAAAGCGGCCCATTCGATGATGCGGATACGGACGTCTATTCCAATCTCAGCCAGCCGTCGTTGAATGATCTCGGCGCACTTGGCCCGCACTTCGTTCCCCTGGTTGGTGATAATTTCGAAGGAGAAACGTTTTCCGTCTCGGTCCAGGAATCCGTCCCCCGTTGTGTCTTCCCATCCAGCTTCTGCAAGCATATCCAAAGCCTTTTCAGGGTCGTAGGGATAACGACGGACATCGGGATTATAGGCCCATGTGCCCGGCTTGAGAGGACCCGTGGCTTCCCGTCCGAGGCCGAGAAGAACCCCTCGAATAATTTCTTCCGTGTCGATGGCATAGCTGAGGGCCTGCCGGATTTTCCGGTCCTTGAAGAGAGGGTTTTCCAGGTTGTATCCCAGGTAAGTGTACGCGAAGGCGAGATATTGGTACTTGTTGTAGTTTTTCTGAAAAACCGGGGCTTCCGTCTGTCTGGTGTACTGGAGGGGCGTCAGGTTCATCATGTCAACGCCCTGGGCCCGCAGTTCGAGAAACATGGTGGCCATGTCGGGGATAATGCGCATGATGTAACCATCAACGTGAGGCCTGCCCTCGAAATAATCCGGATTCGCTTCAAGTACGATTTTCTGTCCCGTTTTCCACTCCTTGAACATGAAGGGACCGGTGCCGACGGGGTGTCGTACTAGGGGACTCTTCGTTATATCCCTGTCTTGCAGCAGGTGCCGGGGAAGAACTGCCGCCCCCCAGCTTGCCAGGGCGGGAGCGAATGGTTCGTCGTAGGTTACGCGGAATGTGAAATCATCAATAACCTCGGCTTTGGAAACCTTCAAAAAGTCGCCGGCGTAGGCCGTCGGCGTTTTGGGATCGATAGTTACCTGGTACGTGTAGAGCACGTCATGGGCGGTAAATGGTTTGCCGTCATGCCAGGTGACATCGTCACGCAGATGAAACGTTATAACAAGTCCGTCGTCGGAAATATCCCAGGAACGAGCCAGATCGCCGACCAGGTTTATGTCTTTGTCATATTTTACAAGTCCGTTGAAGATGAGCCGTGATATGCCGTGCGAGGCACTGTCGGAAGAGAGGATTGGTATCAGGTTCGAAGCGTCGCCGATAGATCCCTCCACAAGAATGTCTCCGTAAGCCATCGTTTCGCCGGTCCTGTCGCATTCTTCTGAAGATTCCGGCACGGAGCTGGGTGATTCGCCGCAGTTCCAGAGGAACAGCAGCACAAGGATGGTCAGTATGGCCGGTGTCCGCCGGGCGGCTTGCCTGTTGAACATCATGGCCGGCTTCTTATCACAGACGACGGTGATGTCAATTGCATGGACACGCTTCGTTCGCTCCCGGCGTCCCGATCGATAGTACCCCGGGAAAACGAAGCCGATGGCGGTATGAAAAATGATCACTTTCAGAGGGGGGCAAAAATATCCCATGAATATCATCCGGTTAGAAACAGTCGTCTGAAAAGATATATTGACAGGGTTACTGAATTACATTACAAACGAAGGTCAAAACAAACAAACAAGGAGACCCGTGGTGAACGAAGTACTGGCGGTTACGACGGCCGACATCGCAAAGCCTTTTCACGGCAATATGCTTGAGATGATTTTTGATGCCGGGCCCATGGTTCAATTCGTCCTGCTTTTGCTGCTCATGTTTTCGGTTGTTTCATGGGCGGTGATCCTGGTGAAATTCAGAGTGATCAGGCGGACGAGAAAAGAAAACGACATGTTTCTTGATGTATACATGAGAAG
>DSBH01000235.1 GCA_011056825.1 Deltaproteobacteria bacterium
ATCCCCACTTCCTCGAAAGTCTCCCTGACGGCGGCGATCCAGACGCCCAGTGATTCCTGCTTGTTATTCGGCTTCCCGAGGACACGGTTGATTTCCGAAAAATCGACAGTACCGAC
Organism: Deltaproteobacteria bacterium; assembly: GCA_011056825.1. GTDB lineage: Bacteria > Desulfobacterota > Syntrophia > Syntrophales > UBA2210 > MLS-D. The sequence continues at coordinate 117 of DSBH01000235.1, forward strand.
GAATCGTCGCATGCTTTCGGAGCGGTCGGCATCGTCGACCCGCCCCCCAGGAAAGACGTGCGAACAGGGCACGAAGGCGCTTCGGGAACTTCTCAGCGCCAAAAGCACCTCAAACCCCTCGGGGTCCCCGGGAGGCAGCCCTCGAAGAATAATCACCGTCGCCGCGTCTTTCGGCGTCACCATCCTCATGAAACAATTCCCCCGGATTGATCTTCATCGCCCGTTCCATCACGGGGTTCCGTCGTGCCGCCATCTTCCGATCGCACGCCTGCCCTTGCCAAAACAGCCACCGTCTCCACGTGCTTCGTCCGGGGAAACATGTCCAGCGGCTGCACCTCGACCAGCTCGTAGCCGAGATCAATGAGACGGCGCACATCACGGGCCTGCGTCGATGGATTACAGGACACGTACACAACGGTTGCCGGTTCGAGAGACGCCAGGCGGTCCGCGGCGCGTTTCGTGATACCCGCCCGCGGCGGATCAACGACGGCGGCGGCGACGGGACCGGGATCGAGTCTTCCCAGGACCGCCTCAAGCGTTCCGCGGTGCAGCGTAACATTCTCGACGCCCAGTCTCGCGAGATTCTCGCGGGCGCACCGCAATGCCTCTTCATCGATATCGATGCCGATAACCGGCCGGTCTTTCCGGGCCGCGAAAAGCGAAAACAGACCCGATCCGCAGCAGCAATCGAGCAGCGCTCCCTCGGACGATTCGGGACACGCACCGGCAACCTGTTTCGCCAGGGTCTCCACCAGGAAGGCGTTGGCCTGGAAAAATCCACGGGCGGGAACTTCCATCACCAGGTCGCCCACCCGCCTGGTGATGTCTTCCGTCGCTCCACAGGGAAGGTTCGACCAGACGGCCATCCGTTCCGGCATGCCGTCTCGGCATGCCGGGTTCGCCCTTACGGCAGCCAATTCGGCATTTATCGACTCATCAAGCAGATCGCACCGGTCGATCTCGACCAGGGTCGTGCCGTCCGTTCTCATGAACCCGACGGCACGGCCGTTCGGTCCGCCGTCGCGAACGTGAAAATCCGCCTTCTGCCTGTACCCGCTGAGCCGGGGAGACGAAATAATGGTACGTACCGGGGGAGAAAAAATCCTTCCGATTCGTTCGAACGCGTCCCGCACCTGCTTTTCCTTGATCTCGAGTTCATGTCCGCCGGTAATATGCCGGTAGTGACAGCCGCCGCAGACCCCGTAATACGGGCATGAAGGATCGACCCTGAAAGGTGAAGGCGTAATAATTTTTACGAGTTCTGCCTCGGCATAGTTTCGGTGCACCCGATCGATCTCCACCTCGACCACGTCTCCGTCCACCGTCCAGGGTACGAAAACGACCATGCCTTCACTCCTACCGACGCCTTTCCCTCCGAAAGCCACGTCGGATATTTCCACCATGATACGGTTTCCCGCCATGAACCGGTGTTCCTGCATACAACATCCTCCACGAAAACGACCTGCCTTCTGTATACCTGTCACGAGCGTGGGCGACAAGCGAAAAGGCGGTATCCCACAATCTGTATGTAATTTTACATGGAGGGGGATCGGGTCATCAGTACAGAAAATCGAATAAGCAGCAGGAGCGGGCACCGGCGACCGGCCTCCGACAGGGCCTGTCCTGAGCTATGCCGAAGGGCTCTACCCCCTGAAGGGGGCACACGAGGCCGAACGGCCTGGCCGACCCCCGGTCATCCTGAGCCCCGTCGAAGGATAGACCGGGCATTACTGTGGCGGCGTCATTTCTCTTTACAAGGGGTGAAAATATTGTTAGCTTCGCAAAATTATCGCGTGAAGGATGCCATGGAACAAGAAAACGTCACCCGCCTCATGCACGAGGGGAAAACTATAGTGCTGGTCGGAACAGCGCATGTATCCCGCCACAGCGCCGACCTGGTCGAACGCGTCATCGACGAGGAGCAGCCGAACACGATCTGCGTCGAGCTGTGCCGGTCGCGTTACGAGGCGATCAAGCAAAAGGACGCCTGGGAAGCGACGGATATTTTTAAAATAATACGCCGGAAACAGACAGCCCTGCTTCTCTCCCAGTTGTTGATGGCCTCCGTGCAGAAAAAGCTGGCCGACAAATTCGGCATTCGGCCGGGCGATGAAATGCTCCGGGCCGTGCTTAAGGCCGAGAAGATAGGTTCCGACCTGGTCCTCGCCGATCGCGATATCAGGACAACCCTGACGAGGACATGGAGAAAAATCGGTTTTATCTCCAAAATTCGGCTTTTTTTCGAGACCGTCATGTCACTGGTGTTCGACCGGGACATTTCGGAGCAGGACATCGAAAAAATGAAAAACAAGGATATGCTCGAAATCGCCCTGGCTTCATTCGGCCAAAAACTGCCGGGGGCGAAAATCACCCTTATCGATGAGCGCGACCGGTATCTCGCCCGTTCCATAGCCGCGGCGCCGGGACCGAAAGTCGTCGCCGTCGTCGGCGCGGGCCATGTACCGGGCATACTGAAAAACCTGGACAAAGATATAGACATCGCGCCGCTCAACGAGATACCTCCGAAAAGTCCCTGGGGCCGGGCGATCGCCTGGGGGTTGTCCGCGCTTGTTATCGCGATTATCGTAACGGGCTTTATTCAGGGAGGGGCGGCAAGAAGCCTGGATATGCTGAAATGGTGGTTTTTTGTCAACGGGACGCTGGTCGGCCTGGGCGCGCTCGCCGTTTTAGCTCATCCGGCCACTATCGCCGCCTCGATAGCCGCGGCGCCGCTTACCTCGCTCAACCCCATGATGGCGGCAGGCTGGGTGGCGGGAATCACCGAGGCATCCCTGCGGAAACCGCAGGTCAGGGATGTCATCTCGCTGCGGGACGACATATCCACCATCAAGGGCTTCTGGCACAACAAGATAACCCGTGTTCTCCTGGTGGTGGTCTTTGTCAACGTGGGGAGTTCCCTGGGCACGTTCATCGCCATCCCCCTCATGATGAAATATCTCTGGTTGTAACCATAGACAAGGAAACGACATGGCTCCACGTGAACGCAATTCCCTGCTCTGCCCCAACTGCAGAAAACTGATCAGCGCCTCGGAAAAAGTCTGCCCTTACTGCGGCATGAAAAACCCGTCGAGTTTTATGAATCGTGATTTTCTCGGCAGCCTGATACGAAATCCCTACGACCTTATCAAGATCATCATCGGCGTGAACGTGGCTTTTTATCTCCTGACGCTGATACTCAACCCATCGGCCGTGGGGATGTCCGGCAATCCACTTTCCATGCTTTCCCCGTCCAGTAACAGTCTCCTGCTCATGGGAGCGACGGGCGTCATTCCCATTGACCGTTTCGGCGCCTGGTGGACACTTGTCTCCGCCTCGTACCTGCATGGCGGCGTCCTGCACATCCTGTTCAACATGATCGCCTTCCGGCAGATCTCTCCCCTGGTCATTCATGAATTCGGTCTTCACCGGTTTTTCGTTATCTACACCGGCACGGGCATCGCCGGGTTCGCCCTGTCCTACGCGGCCGGAGTCCCTTTTACCATAGGGGCGTCGGCAAGCATCTGCGGCCTGATCGGGGCAATACTGTATTACGGCAAGAGCCGGGGCGGCTCCTTCGGCACGGCGCTCTACAAGCAGGTTCTCGGATGGCTGGTGTTTATCGGCATCTTCGGTTTTCTCGTTCCCGGCATCAACAACTGGGCTCACGGCGGAGGCGCGCTGGCCGGCGTGGGACTGGCCTTTCTTCTTGGCTACAACGACAAGAAAACCGAAAATCACTGGCATCGCTACCTCTCCATGGCCTGCATCGGCCTGACCGTCATTGTACTTCTCTGGTCCGTAGTGAGGGCGCTTTACTACAGCTTCTGAATTGACATTGCACGTCGCGTGGCCTAAGATTGTAACAGATGGTGACTGACTGAACCGTTAACATTTACGACTATCAAAAAGGGGATTAATCATGAAACGCTCGACCCTGTATCTCCTTTCCATCGTCTGTTCGTTCTTTTTCCTGTTCACTGCCGGCTGTAATACCGCCGTCACGATGGGGGATCGCACTGTAGGCGTCAAATCGGGAAAATTCTTTTACACCGATGGAACCCTGAAAACCGACTACACGGCGTCCTTCGAGAAAACCTGGCGAGCGACGGAAAAGGCCTTGCATAACATGAACGCCACCATCATGGAAACGGAGAAAAAGATTTCATCCGGGACCTGGCGCGCCCACATGGAAAGCGAAGATGTGAAAATCACCGTTGAGTATCTCGAGCCCGAGATCACCACGGTGGCGGTCAGGGTGGGGCTCACGGGCAACAACCTCGCCTCCCGGCTGATTCATGACAGGATCAGGGACGCCCTGGTACACTTGCAATAAAGGCGCCCTGTGATCCCGCCGGGACAACAGGACGCGCGTCACGCGCATGATCCGAAACGCCTTCGCCTCTTCGAAACGACGGCAACCGCGACATTTCTTCATCGCCCCAACCGGTTCGTCGTTACATGCCTGCTTGACGGCCGGGCACTCCCGGCCTATCTTCCCAACCCGGGCCGCCTCCGTGAGCTGCTTCTCCCGGGGCGGAAACTGTACCTCGCGAAAAACAACGGAACCGGCGCGTTCACCCACACCGTCGTCGCCGTCGAACGGGACGGACGGCCCGTCATGCTTCATACCCACATGGCAAACAGGGTGGCGGAATGGCTGCTGCGAAACGGCGCCGTTCCGGGCTGTGAAGACGCGATCATCGTCAGGCGGGAGGCGCCGGCCGGCCGAAGCCGTTTTGATTTCCTGATCGAACAGGGCGGCGCCCGGTGCTTCATGGAAGTCAAATCCTGCACGCTTTTCGAAGGTCCCACGGCCATGTTTCCCGACGCCGTCACGTCACGGGGCAGGCGGCATCTGCTTGAGCTCGCGGACATGTCGAAAAACGGAATGGCGGGCAAGGTTATTATTATTATCAACTCACCCGGCGTCCGGTGGTTTCTGCCCGACTATCACACGGACCCGGCATTCGCCGACGCCATGCTGTCAACGCGGGGAAAAATCGGCTTCACGCCCCTTGCCGTTGACTGGAACGACGACCTTACGATGTCATCCCCGCCCCGCATGGTGACCATTCCCTGGGACGTGGTGGAACGGGAAGCGCGCGATTCGGGGAGCTACATCCTGCTGCTGAGATTCGATACTGATCACCGGATAACGGTTGGACGGCTGGGAACGGTATTTTTCCCGGCGGGATATTATTGTTACGCGGGATCGGCGAAACAGGGATTGTCAAAACGGATCGCCCGGCACCTCAGAAAACGCAAGAACCACCACTGGCACATCGACTACCTGCGGAACGAGGCCGATCAGGTGTCCGCCCTGCCGATTCGTTCGAGCGACCGCCTCGAGTGCAACATCGCCGCGTCGCTCGACCAGATCGCCGACTGGTCTGTTCCCGGCTTCGGCTGTTCCGATTGTTCTTGCGACAGCCACCTTTTCGGCATGCTGAACGACCCCTGGATAAACGAGGAGTTTATCGATCTCCTGCAGTACTTCAGGATCGGGCGGCTTCGGACGCGACTCGAGCGGCCGCGGTCTCCTTTTTAATTGTTTTTTCGGGTTTTTTCATCACCAGGGCGTCCGACGGACATTCCAGACTGCAGAAACCGCAGCCTATGCAGGCCTTCGGTTCGCGGAGCCACGGATAGGCGTCAAATCCGCCTGATCTGGGAAACTCCGACATCTCGAGGCATCCCACAGGACAGGCGTCGACACAGAGGCCGCAAGCCGTGCAATTCTCGACGATGAGCTCCGGTTTGGGCCATTCGGATCGTTTAATCATGACGCAGGGAACGCCCGCCGCGTCCAGCACGGCCGCACGAGGGCATATCCTCCCGCAGGCGCCGCATTCAATGCACAGCTCACCGTCGATTTTATAAACCTTCTTTTTTTCACCCGTTATGGCGCCGGCGGGACAGACGCGCACACAGGCGCCGCAGCCGTCGCATTCTTCCGTGATCCTGTAGGGCATGACCTCTTCCCCCTATTTAAT
>DSBH01000019.1 GCA_011056825.1 Deltaproteobacteria bacterium
GGCGGCGGCCTTGTTCAGGGTTTCCTCATATTCAAGAAAAGAATCGGAATCCGCGACGATGCCGGCCCCTGTCTGTATGTACAGTTTTTCGTCCTTCACCAGGATTGTCCGTATGGTTATGCACAGGTCCATGGAGCCTTCAAAGGAAACATATCCCACGGCGCCGCCGTAGGGACCACGGCGGACCCGCTCCAGTTCCTCGATGATTTCCATGGCGCGGATTTTCGGCGCACCGGCAAGGGTACCCGCGGGAAAAGTCGCCGCCAGTAAGTCGAGCCAATCTTTTTCTTCTTCCAGCTGGGCCGTGATCGTTGAAACGAGATGCATGACGTGTGAATAGCGCTCCACCGCCATGAGCTGCGTCACCTGAACACTGCCCGTTCTCGCTATGCGGCCCAGGTCGTTTCGTCCCAGGTCGACGAGCATCACGTGCTCGGCCCGTTCCTTCGGATCATTCAACAGTTCGTCGGCGAGACGACGGTCCTCCTGTTCCGAAGCTCCCCGTTTACGGGTCCCGGCAATCGGACGAAGCTCGGCGATACCCGATTCGAGGCGCACCATGACTTCGGGCGATGAACCTATGAGCGTCCCCTCCTTCGACTTGAAATAAAAAAGATACGGTGAAGGGTTAATGAAACGGAGCGCCCGGTAAAGGCTCACCGTGTCAATGTCGTTCTTTTTTTTAAACCGCTGGGAAAGCACCACCTGGATCGCGTCGCCGGCCCTGATATACTCCACGGCCTTGTCCACCATTGAAATAAAGGCATCCTTCGACATGCCTTGTATAAAGCCGTCGTCGTCGGCATTTCTGGATTTACCGCGGCGCCCCTTCGGGGGTGCGTTGATCAGGGCGATTGTCCCGTCGATCCGTTCGCGGCATTGTTCGTAGAGGCCGCGCAGGTCCGCCCCGTCGTCCACGCAGGCACAGGCCGACACGGTGATGGTATGCCGCAGGTTATCGAAAATAATCACATCGTCGGCAACAAGAAAAAGCGCGTCCGCCATGTGAAGGTCGTCCTCCGTTTCCCGGGGCAGTTTCTCGAAAAAACGGACCATGTCATAGCCGAGATACCCCACGGCGCCGCCGAAAAAACGGGGAAGACCGCCGGTGGGCGTCACGAGACGATACTTCTTCAACAAATCCTGAAGCGGCTTCAACGGGTCGCCGCCGTGTTCAAAGGACCGGGTGATGCCGTTTTCCCGTATCTCGACCGACTCACCCCGAACGGCGTACAAGGCACGCGGATCGCATCCCAGGAAGGAATAGCGACCCCATTTTTCACCCCCTTCGACGCTTTCAAGCAGAAACACTTCCGGGCGGGCGCTCAGTTTCATCAATGTCGAAACAGGCGTTTCCGTGTCGGCTAAGATCTCCCGGCTCACGGGAATCATCATTCCGGGTACGGCGGTTTTTTCGAATGTTTCAAAAGACGGTTCATAGTGCATGGCATCCCCCTGCGGTTATGTTTACTCCACGAAAAAAGGCCGTGATTTTTTCACGGCCTTTCCCGGTAATCGGACACAAAAAAAGCCGCGGTAGCATGAAGAAGCCCCGCGGCTCGCGTTACGCCCCTATCACTCAATCAGGCGACGGCGGACTCCTCCATCGTTTGTTTCCGCCACCACCAGAACTTGGTAAACATCGTCATCATTGCGTATTCCTTTTTTCATCTTTTAATATAACATTTTTTCTAACAGACCCGGATGTTTCTGTCAATAGAAACATTGTTTAAAATATTATTTTTTTGATCATGCCCGGTCCGTTATCCGGGTTCAATCCCTCTTCGTTTCAGGTGATGGTTTTCTGTCGCAGCAGATGATCCGCGACCACCAGCGCCGTCATTGCTTCACATACGGGAATGATGCGGGGAATGACCGAGAGATCGTGCCTGCCGCTTACCATCACTGTCGCCGGATTCCCACTCCTGTCCAGCGTCTCCTGGGGGCTCGGTATGGATGAAATTGGTTTGCAGGCCACACGCATGACGATATCGGCGCCCGTGGTTATTCCCGCCAGGATTCCTCCGGCATTGTTCGTCCGAAATCCCTCCGGACCGAGAGAATCGTTGCAGGCGGCGCCTGTCATGCGTGCCGTCTGAAAGCCGGCGCCTATTTCCACGCCTTTCACGGTTCCGATACTCATGACCGCCCTGGCAAGATCGCCGTCGAACTTGTCGAAGACAGGCTCTCCCAGACCCGCCGGACATCCCCTGACGACGATCTCCACGACGCCTCCGATCGTGTCTCCCTTTTTTCGGGCCTCTTCTATGACCGCCTCCATGTTTTCCGCCGCCTCGCGGTCAGGACAGAACATTGACGTGGCGCCTATCGCCTCCTCGTCGAAGTCCTTTATGCCAACTCCTCCCAGTTCGACAGTATACGCGAGGATGGATATGTTTTCACGTTGCAGCAATTTTTTCGCCACGGCGCCTCCGGCGACACGCGCCGCCGTTTCCCGTCCCGAAGCACGCCCTCCGCCCCGGTGGTCCCGCAGTCCGTATTTCCGGTCATAGGTGTAATCGCCGTGACCGGGCCGGTACACATCCTTCAGCGCGGAATAATCGCCGCTTCGTCGGTCCCGGTTCCTGATAACGAGTGAAATTGGCGTCCCCGTTGTCCGTCCCTCGAACACCCCCGAGAGAATTTCCACACGGTCCTCTTCCAGTCGCGGCGACACAGCCGCGCCCCGTCCCGGACGCCGCCGGTCGAGTTCCCGCTGGATGTCCCGCTCTTCAAGATCGAGGCCGGGCGGGCATCCATCCACGACGGCGCCGATAGCCGCTCCGTGCGACTCACCCCAGGTTGTCAGGACGAAGACTTTCCCGATGCTGTTTCCAGACATGATCCCTTCCCCTTTATTTTTATTTCATGAAGAATTTCCTCGACGACCGATTCGACGGTTCGATCCGCCGTGTCGATGACCAGGTCCGCCGTCGCACTGTAGAACTGTTCCCGGCGGGCCAGTGTCTTTTCTATTTCAGCGCGGCGCCCCGACCCTGAAAGCGGTGGCCTTCCACGCGACGTTCCGGGATCCTCGAGCATCCGGCGCTCGATCTCGCCGGGCGACGCCGTGAGCCAGACCACGAGTCCCATCCTTTTCAGATTTTTCCGGTTCATTTCGGACTCCACAATGCCGCCGCCGGTGGCAAGCACCAGCGGTCCCTGCGACGTGACGGCCTCGAGCGCCTCCCGCTCCTTTTCCCGGAACAGGGGCCACCCTCCTTCCGGCACGAGCTGCGCGGCGGTCTTTCCCGTCCGTTCCTCAATGATCTCGTCCGTGTCGGCAAAAGGCATTCCCAGTCTGCGGGCGAGCATTCTGCCTGCCGTCGTCTTTCCGGTGCAGCGATAGCCGACCAGAATGAGTCCCTTCATGACGACAGTCCCTCCGTTACGGTCCAGAACGTCGGAAAGGACTTCGCCACACATTCCTCGTCGGCAATCACCATGTTGCCGGTCCGCAACCCCGCAACGGCGAAACTCATGGCGATCCGGTGATCATCATAGGTCTGAATTTCCGCGCCCCGGGGCACCCCTCCCTCAACGACGAGGCCGTCGCCGGTTTCGCGCGCCACGACTCCAAGCCGGGTTAATTCAGACACCAGGGCCGCCAAACGATCGCTTTCCTTGATCCGCAGGTGGGAAACGTTGCCTATGGTCGTCCGTCCCCGCCGGAACGCCGCGAGCACGGCGAGACCCGGAACCATGTCGGGCATCGCGGACAGGTCATACCGTCTCTCGCCTTCGGCCAGGCGACCGCCCTCCACCTCGATGCCCTCGTCGTCCCGCCTGACTGAGCACCCCAGTTCAACCAGGATATTCAGTATACCAAGGTCTCCCTGGCCGCCGTTCCCATCAATATTTTTCACCCGAACCCGTCCTCCACAGATAGCGGCGGCGAGAAAAAAATAGGAAGCGCTGGAAGCATCTCCCTCAACGAGGAATTCCGAAGCCCGGTATCCGCCGGAAGCCGGAACGAGAAAGCGGCGGTTTTCCAACGTCTTCACGTCGACGCCAAAACGACGCATAACCTCGAGCGTCATATCGACATAAGGCAGCGACGGCACCCGGCCCTCCAGTTCGACGATCAGATCTTCCGATGCGTAGGGCGCCGTCAGGAGAAGGGCCGATATGTACTGGCTGCTGTCGCTGTCGCCGAAACGTACCTTTCCACCCCTGATGCCGCCCCCATGATTCCTGACAGGCGGATACCCGTCGCCGCCGAGACTGACACAGTGCCCTCCGGCGGTGTTGACCGCGTCGATCAGAATTCCCACCGGCCGTTGCCGGAGCCGTGAATTCCCGTCGATGACGACGGGCCCGTCGCACAGGGATGTCACCGCCGCGAGAAACCTGAACCCGGTCCCGTTGTTTCCCAGGTAAAGTGGGTCTCCCGGTGCCTGCAGTCGTCCTCGCGTTCCCTGAACGATCGTCTCGCCACCCAGAGGCCCGATACCCGCGCCCAGAGAACGCAAGGCCCCGGCCAGCAGGTTTGTGTCTTCCGAATCGAGACAGTTTCGAAGACGGGACGTCCCGTCGGCGAGTGCCGCGGCCACGAGCGCCCGCTGTGTGTAGCTTTTCGATCCCGGTACGGAAACAACAGCATCCAGTGCATTAATTTTTTTAATTTTCTTCACTGTCGAGCATCCTTCCGGCGACGTTCGTCATAACTTCGACGGGCGGCTCCAGGTTCGTCCAGAGACGGAACTGTTCCGCGCCCTGGTAGACAAACATGTCAAGACCTCCCGCTGCAATGCATCCCGCTTTCAGCGCCTCCCGAACCAGCCTTGTCGCACGGGGCGTATAAATAACGTCGAATACCCACCGGAAATGGTGAAGAAGTGCGCTGTCGAGCGGCGTCCCTTCGTCGTAATTGCTCATTCCCACGGGAGTCGTGTTGATACAGCAATCCGCCCTAACGAGTTCAAGACGTTCGAGCGGCAGTGCCTCGCAGGAAAACTCCTCCGCCAGCTGGTGGGCAGGATCGTACCGGCGACTCGAAATCACGGCGTTTCCATCGCCGCTGAGCACGGCGTGCAATGCCGCCCGGGCCGTTCCGCCGGCCCCCAGAACCAGGAAGCGCTTTCCCGCTATGGGTCCCATCAGTTTTTCGAGTGACCGGGCGATGCCGATCCAGTCCGTGTTCTCACCGAGCAGACGATTCCCCCGCCTGATGATCGTGTTCACCGCACCGATGCGGCGTGCCGCGTCGCCAACCTCGTCCAGAACCTCGAGAAGAGATACCTTGAGCGGAATCGTGACGCAGGCGCCCGCCACGTCCTCCTCCTCAACGATGCGACGAACTTCTGACGCCCGGTCCGTTTCGAACGTCCTGAAGCACGCGTCAACACCCGCCTCGGTGAAGGCGGCTCCGTGCATGACGGGAGAGAGACTGTGGCCGATGGGACTTCCAAAGAGGGCGTACGTTTTCATGGTATCATTCCCGACAGTATTTTTAGTTCCGCCGCGGTAAATTGCCCGGGTGCCGTTTCAGCGCCCTTCTCGAGGCAGGCGAAGCTGATTGCGGAACCAAAGAACGGCGCCGCAATCCGGCTTATTCTCCCCAACTTCCCCATGCAGAACGCCGTTATGGACCTGTTTTGTCGCGTCGTTTCCGCGACCAGTCGGAGCACGCGGAGATTGTCCTCTTCGGTAACCGCCGTTGTCGCTATCTTCACCATGTGACATTCCAGCGAGAACGCATCGTCAACCAGGTCCCGAAGGCGACTGTCCGAAGGCGTTCCCGTGAAATCGTGATATGACAGCACCACCTTTGTCCGCCCGCCCCGCTCCGACGCACCCTGGACAACAGCCTGTATGAGGCTGCGTTCTGTGTTCATCTCCACGTCCACGTATTCCGCTCCCATCTCGACGGCCGCCAGGAGCGGAACACAGCGTTCATTGTCGCTTCCCGCGAACGACCCTCCCTCGGAACGGCTCCTGTTTGTAACAAGAACGGGCACCGTCCTGGCCTCCAGAAGCCGCGGAAGATCCATTTCCGCCGTGCCGTCGATCCGCAGTTCCATCAGGTCGGCCTCGACGGAGGACCGCTTCATGAGCGACAGCAACTCACCGGTCGTGGACCCTGCAACGGACAGGCAGA
>DSBH01000088.1 GCA_011056825.1 Deltaproteobacteria bacterium
GTGGAAATCACCCGCGACGTGCAATGAGCCGGGACAGTCGGTAAAGCTCAGCCACACTCCAGGCTTGGGCGATACATCCCCCGGGGGCATGCGGTTCATCGCCGTCGAATATTTCCGAGACGAACCCGAGTCCCGCTTCGTAGAGATGAGGCTCGAAATTCGCCAGGAGGGCCGCCAGTTTCCGCCGTGCCGCGCGTTTGTCCCTCGCTGTTTTCAGCAGCGCTTCGCCGTAATGCCCCAGAAGCCATGGCCATACCGTACCTTGATGATACGCCGCGTCGCGCGTCGCGGCGTCGCCGCCGTATTGACCGCGGTAACGGGGATCCAGCGGCGACAAGGTTCTCAAGCCTCGCGGCGTAAGGAGTTCATCGGTCACCTTCTTGACGATTTTACGCGCCCGTTCACGGCCGTCTAACGGCGTATGGGGCAGCGAAACCGCGAATATCTGATTGGGGCGTACGGATTCATCGCGTGAACCATTGTTTGTGTTCCAGACATCGGCGAGGTATTCGCCACCGGGAATCCAGAAAAGATCGTTGAAGGCCTGCTTTGTTCGTTCCAGTTCCGCCGTCACGTCGAATCCCGGATCAACGCCCGTTTTGCGGGCCATGTCGCGCGTGAAAGCAAGAGCGTTGTACCAAAGAGCGTTGATCTCCACGGGGCAACCGCTCCGCGGCGTTACGGGCACTGAATCCACGGCCGCGTCCATCCAGGTCAATTGCGTTGTTCCGTCCCCCACGGCAAGCAGGCCGCTTTCCAGTCGAACGACGGGATTGTCTTTACCCGCTTCGCGGTAATGTTCAAGAATATCTTTCATGACTGTCCAGAACCGTCGCCGGATCGTATCCATATCCCCGGAAAGCCGGACATATTCCTGCAGGCACCAGAAATACCAGAGAGACGCATCGACCGAATTGTAAGCCGCGTCGTCATTCCCGTCGGAAAGGCAGTTCGGTATGAGGCCGTTTCGACGCAACGAACCCAGACTTTTCAGGATGTCCAAGCCATCCCGCATTCTGCCCCGGTAAAAGGTCAGTCCCGGCAGGCTGATAAGCGTGTCCCGTCCCCACACGTAAAACCAGTGATAGCCGGCGACAACGGAAAGATCATGACGGGAATCACCGATAATAAAGGCTCCTCCAGCTTCCGCCAAATGTTCCTGTAACAGATTTTCCCCCCTGATTTTCTTCCGACGGGACGCCCGATGCCGTCTTCGCCGGTTCAGTTCCCGTTCCCATAACTGTTCCGCTTCATCGGGGGGTTCGCCGAGCGAAAAGGAGAGTGTCACTCTGTCTCCCGGGTCAAGTTGACACTCCAGAAAACCCGGTGTCGGCAAATCCTCGCTGTAATCGAATCCCCGTTCCCGCTCCACGTCGTATTCGAAAGAACAATACCAGTGCGGCGCGGGTATAAACTCCATTGCATGACCAGACAACGCGAACATGCGCGGCATTGCATCGTAGGGCGCAATTGAGAACCCACCCTTCAGGGGATCAGCGATGTTTCTGAAAACATTATTCTCCTGTGAAAGTTCATGAATACCGCGGTACGCGAAAAAGGGCCTCACGCTCAACCGGACAGGCCCTTCGCCTTTCCGGTATTCATAACGCGCCAGGAACACGTCGCTTTCTCCCGACAGCATGATACTTTTTTCTATCTGAATGCCATCCGCCCGGTAGGTGAAGCTGGGGTGCAACCCAAGAGAAAATCGTACCAGGGCCGGGAGTCCCGGCGGGTCGAAAACCTCCGGGTACTGGTGCAATGAAAAGCGAATCGAAGATTCACCGAACCTTATCGAATCTTCAAACTTGGAAAGAAGTACGAAACGTCCCCCTCTATCGGGAAGATTCGTTACGAGAAGTCCGTGGTACCGTCTGGTATGACAGTTGGCAACCGTACTCGACGAGTAGCCCCCACGGCTGTTCGTTTCGAGCCATTCCTTCGACAATGCCTCCCGAAGCGACAAGCCGTCGCCGGTCAGAGCAATCATGAGGGCGCCTCCTTTCGCGTCGAAACTGGACGAACGCGATATATTCGCACCACCGTGACAACAATGGCACGGCATGCCGTTGTAAAATTACACAAACCCCCTGTAAGCGTGGAGCATACCCCGATGATCAACGACACGCAAGAGGCATCCCGGTTCGGGATGCCTCTTGCGTATCTAAAGAAAGGAATCTTTTTACTCGACGATCTCCAGAACAGCCTTGCGGTTTTCCCTCGACGACACGGCGTTGAGAATCGTCCTGAACGACTTGACAGTCTGCCCCTGTTTTCCGATTATCCTGCCCCGATCTTCCTTGGCTACCGTCAATTCGTAAATGGAAATGTTTTCCCCCTGCATTTCCGACACATGCACCATACGTGGATTATTCACCAGTGCCTGCGCCACCGTCGTAATTAAATCTCTCATGGCGTTCCTCTCCTTACTCGAATTGAAATCTTGGTGTCGGATGAAGTGCGTCGCGCTGCACAGGCGTCGGACGCCACCCCCAAATTCATTACGCTGACATAATGAACACAAAAATACGAGAAGGCAATACAGAATTTTTTCTGTATTATTGTCACGATTTTACAGTAGTAGGTGAATTTATTATACTGAATGGAAAGCAAAATAACTGTCAACCCTGCTCGGTGAGGGACATCAGCTTTGTTCTCAGGTTTGCTTTTTTATGACGTAATCCTAGTTTTATCCGTATCTTATAGCGGTGATGCTCTACCGACCGGCGGGACATCGACAGCATCTCGGCGATCTCTTCTGTTTTGTATCCTTCTCGAATGAGTCGCGCAATCTGTCTTTCCTGGTGAGTAAAATTAAAATGGCTGAAAGTCAGATTTCTCAAAAACGGCGAGGTAATATCCTTGAGATTCATCTCGACCAGCTCGGCATACCCAGCAATTCTTCCCGGAGAACGATACGATTTTATTTTTTTCATGAGCGGAAAAACCATTTCCTCGATGTTCACGATCACGTCCCGCTGAAGATTGACCAGCTCATCCCTGCTGTGTCGCAGAATGGCCTGCAACGTGGCATTCGCCTCCTCGAGATGCAGCGATTTAAGTCGCAGCTGGGCCTCCCGTTCTTCCAGCTTCAATTCTGTCTTTCTCCTGGCCGTCATATCCCTGAATATGCCGATAGCGCCCGCCGGCTCACCATTTACACGATATACGGGTACCGTGTTTATGTACAGCCACATTTCCTCGCTGTCCGGGGATTCTCGAAATCCGCCTTCATAGGCCCCCTCCTTCCCTTCCAGCGGTATTGCGAGGCATGGCAAGATCCGGCGGTCATAAATCCGTCTTAAATTCAACCCGATGAGGTTCCTCCCGTCACGCCCGAACGTGTTCACGAATCTTTCGTTTGCTTCTATAATCTTCAGATCCGCGTCATAGTAAAAAACACCCGAGGGAGCCGAATAAAAAAGAGATCGGTACCGCCGTTCATTTTCGCGGAGACGGTCTTCGGTAAGTTTTCTCTCGGTCGTATCGAAGGCGCATACCATGACCGCGGGCCGATCTTCAAACTGAACCGGAACAACCTTTATCTCCAGCCATCGGACATGTCCGCGCTTATCAATGATGCGGTGACTGTAAACATTCTGCATCGTTTTGCCTTCAAGTCGCAGGCGGTGCCGCTTCATCACCCAGTCCCGGTCGTCGGAATGAATGAGATCCTCAATGGACATAGCAAGCAGCTCCTCTTTCGAATATCCTGATATTTCAAGACATTTTTCATTTACGAAACGCAGGCAGCCATCCTGAACGATGCACATCGCTTCACGGGCGTTTTCAACCAGGGCCTCGTAAAAGGCTTTCGTTTCATGCACGTGGTTACTGTCTGCCTTCACCGTCTCCATAATGCCGTCATTCTCCTCGGGATTGTAACCGGCTGATATGTGGCACAGATCGATTTATTCTGTCAATACTCGTCACCATGGCGTGTGTACTGATCCCAAACGGAGACCGTCTTTCGAAAGCTTTTCTTGCTTCTTGATCCCCGCTTTATTTCAGTGTAGTAATAATAAATTATTCCCGTATCACGGAACGCTTTCTCACATCGCGCCATGTTGAAAAGTGCGGCCGCGAACGGCCGGGCCGACCGGGGAAAGGCTGATCGATCCATGTGGAAAATTTTAAAAGCAGTAGTATTGATCGCGCTGATCATGTTCTTCGCGACATTCGCCGTCGAAAACAGCTCACCGGCAAAAATCAACTGGTTCTCGATTCTCATTGATTATGAAATGCCGCTTTATGCCCTTATATACGGATTTTTCGTCCTCGGCATTCTTATCGGTCTCGCCGTGGGAGGCAGCCAACGGTTTTCCCTGTGGAAAAAATCACGTGACCGGGAAAAAGAAATAGCCCGCCTGAAAGCGGCACGTGCCAGTTCAAACATTGAGACAGGCCTCACTCCGCCTGAGACCCCAGGCAAAGAAGAGCCATGACGTCTGAACCGGGTACCAGCAACCGAACCTGAACAAGCCCGAACTCCAACGGCGAGAAAGATATGTTTCAAGCGGTTACATCCAGCCTTTGCGTCTGAAAAACAGAAACATGCCGACCGCTCCCCCGAACATCAGGACAAGCAGACCGGGATAAGCCCAGGACCACGCCAGTTCAGGCATGTGTTCAAAATTCATACCGTATATGCCGACAATGAAGGTCAGCGGAATAAATATAGCAGCAAATACGGTGAGCACTTTCATGACTTCGTTCATCCGGTTGCTCACGCTCGAAAGATACAGGTCCAGCATGCCCTGCAGCAAATCCTGGTACGTTTCGACAATGTCAATGATCTGTATAGTGTGGTCGTAGAGATCCCGCAGGTAAGGATTCAATCCTTCGCTTACCAGAGTCGATTCGCTCCGTTCAAACCCGTTTGCCACTTCCCGCAACGGCCAGGTTGACTTTCTCAGGAAAATAATTTCCCGGCGCAGTTCGTGAACTGATTGAAGCGTTTCACGACGGGGGTCAAGGGACAGTTCCTCGTCCAGTTCCTGAATCCGTTCGCCCAGACGTTCCAGCAGCACAAAATAATTGTCCACGATGCAATCAAGCAGGACATAGGCCAGATAATCGGCACCCATTTTTCGAATTCGTCCTCTGCCACTTCGAAGACGGTCCCTGAGAGGACCAAACACGTCGCCACGCGACTCCTGAATTGAAAGGACGAACCTCTCCCCCAGTACAATGCTGACTTGTTCCGCCCTGATCCTCCCGCTTTCTTCATCGAACGTCAGCATCCTGGCGATCACGAGAAGATAATTTCCGCAATCCTCCAGCTTCGGCCGCTGTGCCGGTGTAAGAATATCTTCCTGGCTCAACGGATCAAGCCCGAAACGGGCGCCAAGTTTTTCAATGACCGAGATGTCGTGCAGACCATCGATGTTTATCCAGGTTACAGCCGCATCCTCCGCTTGTTCCAGGCACTCATCGATCGTGGGCGGCGTTGATTCGGCGAAGAACTCCGGCCCGTAATCGAAACGCGAAAGGAAGATTCGTTCTTCCTTCCGTTCACCCACCTGCACCAGTGTCCCCGGCGCCAGCCCGGCCTTCCTGGTCTGCGCCTTGAGAAATGTTCCGGGATCAATCATTTTTTAACCCCCTGTCGCTTATCACATTCTTTAAACCGCTTACAAACCAATCGTTTTTCACGCAGGCGCGGACTGTAACCTATCCCCGCACAGTTCCGGTGCATTTCGCCTTCCGGCGACAAGAAACCCCGCCTCTGTTTACACATTCTCAACGATTATGAAAAACAATCCAACAATTTATTATATATAATACCGGTACACTTCACCAGCAAGACGGTCCGCTCAGACGATCTGCCCCCGGTTGTTTTGCTGTTCATTGCACATTCTGTTCAACTCTTTATAACACTTCGTTGAAGAAAACCGTTTTCCGGGCATGCCGGCATGAATACAATCTCGATCTCAAAATACAATAATAACAATAATTTTAATGTTTTATATTTTTTTTCTCGGCTTCGGTCAGGTTTGGCACAGTACTTTCTATATATAATAACAAAAGGAAACAATAATCCGACACGAAGGAGGGCGGAACGATGAAACGGACATTACAGACAA
>DSBH01000005.1 GCA_011056825.1 Deltaproteobacteria bacterium
AAGAAATACGGGGAATGAAAATCCGGTCGACGGGACTGAGCGAAAAAGTGACCAGGGCGCTTGGCGCGGTACCGGTGGGCATGTCCCAGGGAGAAGCCTACGAGGCGCTGCAGAAAGGAGTCGTGGAAGGAACCTTCGCGCCGATCGAGACGCTGAAGGGATGGAAACAGGCTGAAGTCATCAAGTACACAACCGAGTGCACTTCCATAGGCTACACGACGGCCATGTTCGTGGTTATGAACAGGGCCAAGTGGAATTCGCTGCCGGCGGATATTCAAAATATTTTTAATGCCGTAAGTGCCGAATGGATTGACCGGCACGGCGCCGTATGGGACAAGGAGGACAATGCCGGGCGCGAATACACGCTGGAGCTGGGCAATGAAATCATTACCCTCTCACCGGAAGAAAGCGAACGGTGGGTCGCGGCGGTAAAACCCATTCTGGAAGATTACGCGATTTCTTCGAAAGAACGGGGCGTTCCGGGACGGAAGGCACTGGAAACGTTGCAGGCACTGATCGAGAAGCACGTGAAAAACCGTTAACAGCCGGGTAACGACGTTGCGGGGGCACGCACTCACGTGCCCGGGAGTGGGACATGACGAAACAGGAACAATTCCTGGTCAGGATCGCGGTGGCGGTCAACTGGATCGCGGCGGGAGCGATTGTGGCAATGATGCTGCTCGTTTCCGCCGACGTCCTGCTTCGCCTTTTTCGGGCACCCATACCGGGTGCCCATGATATCGTGGGATTTCTCGCCATCCTCGCCGTATCCCTTTCCCTTTCCTATACCACTGTCATGAAAAGCCATATCGCGGTGGATTTCATCGTTGAGAAACTGCCCCGGAGGGTCCGGTACTTTATCGATTCTTTCAACGCACTGGCGGCATTGGTGATCTTTTCACTCATCACCTGGCAGAGCGGTCGCTACGGACTCTCGCTGAAGGCGGCCGGAGAAACGGCCCAGACGATGAACATTCCGGTTTATCCCTTTGTTTTCGGTATTTCCGTCGGCTGTGGTTTTCTGTGCATCATCCTGGCCTTCCAATTTTTCATCTCCCTCAGAAGGACCGTGAAACCATGAACCCGACCACCGTGGGAATTATCGGGCTTATTGCCCTTTTTCTCATGATCTTTTCCCGCATGCCCGTGGCCTTTGTCATGACCATCGTGGGATTTGTCGGCTTCGGCACTGTCATCAATTTCGACGCGGCCCTGAATCTCGTGGCAAAGGATTTTTTCAGCGTTTTCGGGTCACAGAGTCTTACCGTGGTTCCGCTCTTCGTTCTTATGGGACAGATAGCGTTTCATTCCGGGATCAGTAAGCGGCTTTTTGACTCGGCTTACGTGTTTCTCGGCAGCCAGCCGGGAGGACTGGCCATGGCGACTATCGGCGCCTGTGCCGGTTTTGCCGCTATATGCGGTTCCACTAACGCCACGGCCGCAACGATGGGAGCGGTAACCCTGCCGGAGATGAAACGATTTAATTACAAACCGGAACTTGCCACGGGCGTGGTTGCCGCCGGCGGCAGTCTGGGAATCCTCATTCCTCCCAGTGTTATCTTCATTGTTTACGGAGTCATGACGCAACAGTCCATCGGGGAACTTTTCATGGCGGGCATATTGCCCGGTGTATTGCTTACGGTTCTGTTTATCGTCACCATTGCCGTCTGGTGCCGGGTGGACCCTGAACTCGGGCCCGCCGGACCCAGAACATCAATCCGGGAAAAAATCGCCTCGCTTTCGGGGATTATCGAAACGTTGATTCTCTTTGTAATGGTCATGGGCGGGCTTTTCGCGGGCATCTTCACGCCGACGGAAGCCGGCGCCGTGGGCGCACTGGGAACGCTTCTGCTCTCGCTGCTGAAGCGGCAACTGACCTGGAAGGGTTTCGTTGAATCCCTGATGGAAACCACGAGAATCTCCTGCATGATTCTCCTTATTGTGGCGGGAGCCACCGTCTTCGGACATTTTCTGGCTGTTACAAGAATTCCTTTCGACATTGCCACCTGGATTTCATCGCTTACCCTTCCGTCCTGGACAGTTATAATACTTATTCTGCTGGTTTATTTCGTCGGCGGCTGCTTTATCGATTCACTCGCCCTGATCATGCTCACAGTACCCATCTTCTATCCCGTCGTCCTCACGCTCGGGTTTGATCCCATCTGGTTCGGTGTTGTCATCGTTCTTATCACCCAGATCGGCGTCATCACGCCGCCGGTGGGCGTCAATGTCTACGTGGTAAGCGGCGTGGCACGCGACGTGCCGCTCCAGACCATTTTCAAGGGTGTCCTCCCCCTTCTACTGGCCCTGATCATCGCCGTTCTGATCCTGATCCCCTTTCCCTGGATCGCCCTCTGGCTGCCGGGACTCATGTAATCAAGTCATGACCGTTTTTTTCCAATACCGAAATACAATTATACATTATCGGCCGTGCCTGCCTGTATCTCTTGTATACATACAATAACGCGTGGAATAAGCGGCCGCCTCGGCAAAGAAACGGGCGGAGCGCCCTTTCGGAGCACTCCGCCCGTCTACGTCACGATGTAACGGCGCTGTTTTATGTCTTCAGGTCCGGTTGGGAGAAAAGCCGAGGGCGGCGTTTGCCACAATTAAAGTATGCATGTTAGAGGTACCTTCCAGCGTTTCGAACTGCTTGCTGTCCCGCAGGAACCGCCCGCAGGGATATTCCAGGGAATAGCCGAAGGAACCGAAAAGTTTCATACACTCGTTCGCCGCGTGAACCGCCGCCTTGGCGCTGAAAAGTTTGGCCATGGAGGTCTCCATCTGGTTCGGCAGTCCCTTGTCTTTGAGCCAGGCCGCCTTGAATACGAGAGCCGCCAGGGCCTCATGCTCTATTTTCATCTCGGCGATCTGCTGTTGAATAAGCTGATACCGGCCGATGGGCTTGCCGAACTGCGACCTCTCATTCGCATAGTTGATGGAAGCCTCGAGGCAGGCCGCCGAAAGTCCGAGGGCGCCTGCGGCGCAACCGAGACGGGTCGCGTTCAGCTGGATCATGCAGACCTTGAACCCGTTGTTGATATTCTCGGGACCGCCAAGAACAGCATCCTTGGGCACTTTCACGTCCTCGAAGGTAATCTCTCCCGTGTTCGACCCCAACAGCCCGAACTTGTCATGTATCTTGGCCCTCGTAATACCCGGCAGGTTGTAATCAACAATTAAACAAGTGACTCCCTTGGCCCCGCCTCCTTTCGTGGTGTTCACGTAAAGCAGGCCATAGTCGGCCACGGTTCCGTTGGTAATCCACATCTTGCTTCCGTTGATCACGAAATGGTCGCCCCTGTCCTCGGCGTGGGTTGTCATGGCCGCCACGTCCGAGCCCACGTCGGCTTCCGTCATGGCGAAATTGCCCACGTACTCTCCGCTGACGAACTTGGGGATATACTGTTCCTTCTGCTCCTTCGTGCCGAATTTCTGGATCGTCAGCGCCGGTCCCCAGTCCTGCATGTTAAAAGGCATGCGCCACGAGGTGTGAACCTTCGCCACCTGCTCGATGATCAGGGCGCCTTCAAGGAACCCCATGCCGTTGCCGCCGTACTGTTCATCTATGCTGAAACCGAAAAAACCCAGCTCGGCCATCTTGTCGAAAATTTCCCGTCTCCAGTGCTGGTTTTTTTCATCCTCCTCCACGTAGGGAGCAATCTCGCTTTCGGCGAAATTTTTTCCCATGTCCTGGAGCATCCGCTGTTCTTCAGTTAACGCGAAATCCATTATTACTGCCTCCTCGTCATTCGTAGTAGGTTTGAAATCCGTTTCCGCCGACTCCGGCCGCCCTGGTATCAGCAGGCCTCGACAATGATCGACAGACACTGTCCTCCAAGGGCGCCCACGCTTACCAGTCCGTACCGTCCTCCCGTGCGCCGCAGCCGGTTGAGCATGTTTACCATCATGATACCGCCGGTGGCCGCTCCCGGATGACCGTAAGCAAGGCTTCCACCGTCCACGTTCATCCTGGCGGCTACTGCCGGCCCCAGTAAATCCTCAAGGACGAGCCCGGCGGCGGCTGAAGGTGTGTGCACATCAAAGTAATCGATGTCTCCGGGAATAAGTCCACATCGCTCGCAGGCCTGCATGATCGATTTTATCGCCATTTTTTCAGGCATCAGGGGGTTTCCCGCCGCGATACCGAACCCCTTCATTATCGCCATGGGATCAGCCGCGCCCAGTTCCCCGGCCCGTTCTCTCGAAAGCATAACAAGCGACGCCGCTGCGTCCGCCCATGGCGCCACACTGGCCGCCGTCGCGGTTCCTCCCTCGTTCTGCGGCGGCAAGGCCGCCAGCTCTTCCAGAGTGTACGACCGGGGTGTTTCGTCGCGATCAACAAGGTTTTCCTGTTTTCTCAACTTGACCAGGTATGGTTCGATTCCACCGATCTGCGATTGAGCTGCGAGCGCCTTTTCGTGATCCTGTGCCGTACGGGCGTCCAGGGAATCCCTCGTCAGACCGTAACGCAGTGCGATCCGGTCGGCGAGCGTCGCGGCGCTCACTTCCCCGTAAAGCTCGACCGGCTGTGCCCGTGTTTCCACTTCGATTTTCTGGTCATGGAAGCAAAGGTCTCCGGCACCAAACTCATACCGGGGATGATGGATATAGTATTGCGTCATGCTGTAACTTTCCACGCCGCCCACGAGGACGCCGTTGTACTCGTCACCGATGATTTTATTGAACCCGCTTATCATGGTCTGAAGAGCGCCGGCGCAGAGCGTGTTCAGTGTATATCCGGCCGGGTCCTCGCTTAATCCCGCCAGGGTCCAGGCATGCCGTCCCACATTCGCTGGAAGACTGCTTTGAATCGACTGGCTGTAAATGCTCATGTCCAGGGCGCCCGAATCAATCTGAGCCTTTTCAACGGCTGCCTTCATGGTGTGGGCCGTCAGGTCCTGAATTCTTACCGTCTTCAAAGCCCCACGGTATTTTCCTATTGGCGTCCGTACAGCGCTGACAAATACTGCTTCTTTCACGAGACACCTCCTTCCCGGCCTTCAACTCCACTATTTTCAGGCCGTTCAATGATTATGGCGCCTCCGATTCCGCCGCCGCAGCAGAGCGTGGCAAGTCCCAGGCGCTTGCCGGTCCGTTCCAGAGCGTGCAGCAGCTTGGTGGTAATGATACATCCGCTGGCGCCCAGTGGATGACCGAGCGCGATGGCGCCGCCCCAGAGGTTCACGTGTTCCTCGAACCATTCTTCCGTCATGCCGTACATTTCCTTCCATTCACGCTTGACTGCCAGGCTCTGACCGGCGAAGGCCTCGTTAAGTTCCACCAGGTCCATGTCCGTTAAAACGAACCCCGATTTTTTCATGGCGATTGCCGTGGACGGAACAGGACCCCGTCCCATGATGCTCGGATCGCAACCGGCAGTCCCGCACGCGATTATGCGCGCCCTGGGTATCACTCCCAGCTCCTCGGCTTTTTCCTTCGACATGATAAGGGCGACAGCCGCCCCGTCGTTCCTGCCGGAAGAACTGCCCGCCGTGACGGTACCGTCTTTCTTGAATACCGCCTTTAATTTCCCCAGCACCTCCATGGTGGTACCCGCTTTGGGAAACTCATCGACTTCAAAAACCGCCTCCTTGCCGTCGGGACGGAGATAACGTATGGGAACGATTTCCCGCTTGAAATCGCCCCGGTCGATGGCGGCAAGGGCGAGTTCCTGGCTTCTCAGTGAAAACCTGTCCTGTTCCTCGCGGGGAATGTTATGAAGCTCCACAAGGTTTTCCGCTGTAATACCCATGGGAACGTTTCCGTAGCGTTCCACCGGCGCCGCGCCCGGACCGCCCGCGGTAATCGAATCCTTCAGAGTAACGTCACCGTTGCCGAAAGCCTGGTTCGCCGCGTCGGACAGGAAATATTCGCCGCCGCTCATCCACTCAACGCCGCCGGCGAGTATGACGTCGGCAAAGCCGTTTTTGATAAACTCGTAGCCTTCCATGACAGAAAGCATCCCCGAAGCGCAGGCTATTGTATCGCTGAAGGCCGGCACTTCCTCGGGGAGTCCGATCATGAGCGCAACGTTTCTGGCCGTA
>DSBH01000004.1 GCA_011056825.1 Deltaproteobacteria bacterium
ATGCCGCTGCAACTGGTAACCGATGACCTGGTGCTTGACGAATCGGGACGCCTCTGGAGCGGGCTGCACGTGCTTCCGGGTAAATTTATTCTGGAAAGCAACGGGTTGGTTACCGGCGATATAGTCGACTGGTTCGCCCGTCTTTTGTATCCGCTGTTTTCCGAGGCGACACTCTGTCTTTTTGCGGAAGCGGCTGCCTCCCGTCCGGGAGCGGAAGGTGTATATTCCACGTTCGGTGCTTCTCTGTTCGACGGCAGGAATGTCGGGTTTCCCGTCGGCAACTTGACCTTTTCTCACATGATCACCGGAGATCCCTCACAAGGCCGCATGCAGATCGCCCGCGCGCTGGTCGAGGGCATCGCTTTTTCCGTTCGAGCGAACCTGGAACAGCTTGTGGCCGTTTCCGGACGGGAGATTCCTCTGGTACGCGTATCGGGCGGCATGTCGAGAAGCCGGCTTTTCACGCGGATTATTTCCGATGTAACGGAACGGTCGGTTCTCGTACCGGCCACCGGCGAAAGTACATCTGTCGGCGCCGCCCTTCTGGCGGGAGTCGGGGCGGGATTGTTTCCCGACCCCGCATCGGCGGCCGAGATGGTGACCGCGGCGTTCGAAAAGCATCGTCCGGGAGAGGAAGCGCCGAAATACGGCAACCTCTATGCGGGCTGGCGGCAGGCTTTTGATAAACGCGGCGAGACCGATAAAATAATAGGAGATCTGCTCACGGCCTCGCTTTTTGAACCCCGCCCTACTGCCGGTAGAGCGGCCGACCCGTCTTTTGTACCGGAGATCTGCATCACGGCTTCCATGGACGCTGCAGCAGTTGATGAATTCGAAAAGATCGGTTCCGTTATGTATGCCGATTGGCGGGAAACGAAAAAATTGTACGACGGGGGAGCCGACCTGGCGCAGATCCTGTCCGGGAAACATATATTCGTCACCGAGATGGACGTCGTTGATTTTGAGACCATTCGGGATGCCCGCGATCTTCGGGCCATCGTGACCTGCCGGGGGAACGCGGTAAACGTCGACCTGCACGCGGCCACCGCCTATGGTATTCCGGTAATCAACACGCCAGGAAGAAACGCCGATGCCGTGGCGGACCTGGCCGTTGGATTTATGGTGATGCTTGCCCGCAATATGCCGGGTTCCCTTGATTTTCTTAAGCACGGAAAGATTATGCAGGGCGACATGGCGAAGATGGGAGAAGCCTATTTGGGTTACCAGGGCGAAGAGCTCTGGAGGAAAACAGTCGGACTGGTGGGCATGGGAAGCGTAGGCGCCCGCGTAGCTGAAAGGTTGGCCGGCTTCGGAGCCGAGGTGATTTTTTTCGATCCGGTGGTTTCGGCCGAAGCAGGGGCGTTGCAGGGCGGGCGAAAAGTATCCTTTGAAACATTGCTTGTCGAGAGCGATTTTATAAGTCTTCACGCCCCCGCGATAGAGGCTACCAGGGAAATGATGAACCGGGACGCTTTCGAAAAAATGAAAAAGGGCGTCTTTTTCATCAATACAGCGAGGGCTTCACTGGTGGACGAAGCGGCACTTCTGGATGCGCTGAATTCGGGAACGGTCGCCGGGGCCGCCCTGGACGTGTTCCCAATCGAACCTCCCGGGTCTGACGATCCTATCGTTTCCCATCCCAACGTTATTGCCACTCCCCATCTCGGAGGAAATACGAGGGAGATTGCCGCACACCAGGGGACGATTGCCGTCAGCCAGATCAGGGAACTACTGGCAGGCGAACGACCCGACTACATTCTCAATCCCGAGGTGCTCGACGGGTTCAGCTGGATGTCGCCTCGACCGCAGCCGGACGAGACAAAACAGCGGGAGCTTGACGCAAACGAGAGGCCTTCAATGACATCATGACGATGCGGGAACATCCGGCAAACGGCGATTCTCATAATAACACGTCAGGAAAGGAAGATGCTGAATATGGGCGAATATAAAACCTGTCAGAAGGAAGTGCTCGAAGCGAGTCTCTGGCTCTCGGAGCACGGTTTTTTCGGTTCTCTGCGGGGCACCGGGGGAAACGTCTCTGTCAGAATAGAAGGGAAAGAGGCGATGGCCGTTACCCCTTCTTCGGTGAAATATCACGAGATTACACCGGCGGATATATGTATAGTCGACCTTTCAGGTAACCTCGTGGAGGGAGACCGTGCTCCTTCCATCGAGGCGGGAATGCACGCAGCTGTTTACCGGGAAAGGCCGGATGTAAAGGCGGTCGTTCACACGCACCAGACGTACGGAAGCGTTTTTGCCCTGATTAATCAGTCCGTTCCCGCGCTTTTCGACGAAGTTGCCTTTGCCCTGGGGGAAAACATAGAAGTGATTCCGTACGCCCTGTCGGGAAGCCCGGAACTGGCGGCCAATGTGGGGAACGCGGTCAGGAACAAAGCAAACGCCTATATAATCAGAAATCACGGGATTATCGCCCTCGGTAAAAATATGGACAAGGCGTTGCTGGCCACGGAGCTCCTTGAAAAGGCCGCGAAGACTTACTGTATTGCGCTTTCCACCGGAATTCCCATTGGCGGGTTGCCGGACGATGTGCTCGAGATGGCGAGAGGCCTGAGGGAATATGAGGCGGCGGAAGCAAAGAAAAAAGACTGACTGAACCGGCATGCGCACTGGTTGGCAGCTTTCTCACGCGTGAAGGAAAAGACTTCTTGCAATACCGGGAGGGTGGCATGGCGAAAGAGCCTATTTCCAGGCGAAGGTTTCTCAAAAGGTCGTTCTGGGCAGGCGCCGGCATCGGTGGGGCTGCGCTGGCAGGAGGCGGAGTTTATAAACTCCTGCAGGTCAGGGACATCGAGGAACTTATCGGCGCCTATCCCGAGGGAGCGGAACGTCATACCCTTGAAATAATGGACGGCGCGGCGCCGCGACCGAACGTGGTGCTTATTTATTGCGATGATCTGGGTTACGGGGATGTGGGCTGTTTCGGAAACACGGTCATCCGGACGCCCCGTATCGACAGCCTGGCGGAGGAGGGTACGCGTTTTACCGAGTACTACGCCTGCAACGCCGTGTGCGCCCCGTCGAGGGCGGGCCTGCTCACCGGCCGGTACCCGCTGCGAACCGGCATTATCGGCAACACCTATCCGGAAAACGAACCGGTGGGCAGAAGAATGGCCAGGAACCTCGGCGTGATGCTGAAACACCTCGGGGTGCTTGATATCCGCGAAGAATATGTAGCACGCGGAATCGACGCGGCCGAAATCACCCTGGCGGAGGCGCTGAAAGTCGCCGGGTACCGCACCGGCATGATGGGCAAGTGGCATCTCGGTGATTACAGCACCAATCCGGATTTTAACCCTCTGCGCCACGGATTCGACTATTATTTCGGTGTTCCTTACAGCAACGACATGAGGCCGCTTCCCCTCTATCGCAATGAGACGAATCTCGAGGCCGATCTGGGCCCGGGCGAAAACCAGGCGAAGCTTACCGGTCTCTATACGAGGGAAGCGGTGAAGTTTATAGAAGACTCTACAAAGGATCCTTTTTTTCTGTACCTGGCACATACCTTTCCGCATCAGCCCTTGTTTCCTTCGGAACGATTCGAGAAACGGTCGCACGCGGGAAAATTCGGCGACGTGGTCGAAGAGATCGACTGGAGCGTTGGAGAGATACTGACATGTCTGGAGAAAAACGATCTTGCAGAGAATACCTTGGTGATTTTCACGAGCGACAACGGTCCATGGTACGAGGGAAGCACCGGCAGTCTCCGCGGGCGGAAGGGTCAGAGCTACGAAGGCGGGTTCCGGGTTCCCTTTGTCGCCCGGTGGCCGGAACGCATCCCGCGTGGAATCGACAACGCGGCTCCGGTAATGAACATTGATCTCTATCCCACGCTGCTGTCCCTGGCGGGCGTCTGCCTGCCCCGTGACAGGATCGTGGACGGAAAAGACATCACGGCATTGCTGACCGGAACAAGCGCGCGATCTCCCCACGACGCGCTCTACTTTTTTCATTATGATCAGTTGGAAGGGATCAGGGCTGGCAGTTGGAAATATTTTGACAAGCTGAACCGCTACACGTGGCCTATAGCCCTCGATGCGGCGGCTGTTCCAAATAAACTGGGCGCCGACCAGCTGGGAAACAGGTGGCCCCTGTTGTACGATGTTAATCGTGATCCGGGAGAATCGTACAACGTCATCAATACATATCCCGATGTGGCCGAAAAACTGAAAAAGAAAATGGATTTGTTCAGGAATGGCATAAGGAGTAATCCCAGGGGATTTAAATGACATTATTCGTCCGCGATGTGACGCGCTTCGAATGTTCTGTTTATTTGTGAGACATTGACTATGGTCAGCCTGTCATTGCTGTTAAAACCAGCGTCGTACCGCTGTAACCTCGAGTGCTCTTATTGTTTTTACAAGCGGGTCGCCGGAGTTTACGAGCAACAGTCGACGTTCATGAAATACGACGTCCTGGACAGACTGGTAGAGACCGTCATGCAATCCGGCGCCCGGAAGGTTTCTTTCTGCTGGCAGGGAGGTGAACCCACGCTGATGGGAATCGAATTTTTCAGGAATGCCGTTGCGTTGCAGAAAAAGTATGCCCGAGTCGGACAACAAATAGAAAACCTGCTCCAGACGAACGGCGTCCTGCTCGACGACGACTGGTTCCGCTTCCTCCGCGACAACCGTTTTCTGGTGGGAATAAGCCTCGACGGACCGGCAGATATTCATGACGCGTACCGTGTCGACAGAAAAGGCGACGGCACGTTCCATCGTGTATCAGACGTAATTGACGGTATGCGGACTTACGGCGTGGATTTCAACATACTCACACTGGTACATGATAAAAATGTTCGGCAACCAGACAGGCTGTATGACTTTATACGCCGAAATAATTTTAACTACCTTCAGTTCATTCCCTGTTTCGAGGTTGATGAGAAATCGGGGGAAACACTGCTGTGTTCGGTTGACGGAAGGGAGCTTGGCGAGTTTTATTGTCGGCTTTTCGATCGATGGTATGAGGACGGGTTCCCCTACGTGTCGATACGGTTTTTCGAGGATATCCTGATCTACCTGGTGGAAGGCGCCCTGGTGTCCTGCTCGTGGCTTGAGGAATGCAGGTCCTACATCGTGGTTGAACATAACGGGGACTGCTATCCCTGCGACTTTTTCGTGTATCCTGAATGGCGTCTCGGCAATATCATGGAAGACAGCCTTCCATCCATTCTGAACGGCGAAAAAAGAGAGGAATTCAGCACCATGAAGTCGCGCGTTCCGCCGGCTTGCCGTGACTGCCGATTGTTCGACTTCTGCCACGGGGACTGCACGAAGTTCAGGTTCGACGGAAAGGGTGGATATACCGACGTCAGTCGGTATTGTGAAGCCTGGTTAATGATTTTTGATCACATCGACCCGCTGAAAGACGAGATTCGGGATCGCGCCGTCCGGTTGAGGGAGTCGATTCTGAGCGGACGGTTTGATCTGGTCGGCAGAAATCAGCCCTGTCCCTGCGGAAGCGGCAAAAAACTGAAACATTGCTGTGGCAGGGGAATACCCGTGCTGTGAGAAAGAGGGCTGGAAGTGTCCCGTCACACATTATTATTAATTGTTCGTCGTGTTCATGATTTGTGAACCCGATCACGTTACTGCTTCTGTTTCGGTCTCGGCACCTGTTTCTTTCCCGAAAATAGAAGTGCCGATGGGAGAATGACCGGCGACGATATGGTTTTGCGCCGCGAGGGTCGTTTGCCATAGTGTTCGGCTTCGTTTATGATGAAATCCATGTCCGGGGAAATCTTCATATCATTTTTTTCGTTAGCCAGGCGGCGCGTTCACGCTTTCGTGCGCTGGTACACGGAATACATGAATTCTCCTTCCGCGTTCAGGAGGGGCGTCAGCTTCACCATATTCTCGGGCGTGCTTTTCCTGGCCGTTCTGGGCCTGTTGCACATTATCGAGAGGTATACCCCAAAGTTGTGGATTGATGGTTGAATAAAAAAAGCGTACCCTTCGGTTCGTTGTGATCAGCAACAAAAAAACCGAATTGGAGGATACGCTTGTGAAGAAGTCTACCGTGAC
>DSBH01000073.1 GCA_011056825.1 Deltaproteobacteria bacterium
GGGCGATCTGTTGTCGCTGGGCCCCGGATCGGTCATTGAACTGGACAAGAATGCCGGCGAGCCCGTTGAAATTTTTCTTAATAACCGGCTCATCGCGCGGGGCGAGGTGGTTGTGGCCAATGAGCGATTAGGTGTCCGGCTGACCGACGTGGTCTCCCATTCGGAACGGATCAACAACCTGAAATAGCCTTTGAGGGGCCGTAAAAAGGTGAGATATGGAATCATCGGAACTGTTCGCCGCTTCAATCAAGATGATCTCGGCGCTGGCTCTCGTACTGGGCGCGGTCGTCATTGTCATGTACGTGTTGAAAAAAACCGTGAACCGCGGCGGCGCGACGCCGGGAGGCGCGGATATTATTCGTGTCAGGGCCGTCCGGTATCTGGGTGGAAAGAACAGTATAGCCCTTGTCGACGTGGCGGGTACGATGATCGTGGTGGGACTGTCCCCGCAGGGCATGACGACGCTGGCGCAGATCGATGATCCCGGTACGCTTGACCGACCGGCCGGAGAAAAAATGATAGATAAGGGCGGTCGCGGAGGTGGATTTGCCCGCCATCTTTCTGAATACGTCTCCCGGTTCCGCGTTCGCGGAACATTTCTGGAGAAGAACAGTGAAAACCATGGATGAGAAGAACAGGTGGCGTTTTATTGCGGCGACGGCGGCGTGTTCCCTGCTCCTTTTATCCGTAACGGCGGGAGTCGCCGGTGCCGAACCGCTGTCTCTGCCGTCGATCGAGGTAAACATAGGGGACGGTGACAGCGGGACCGGCGGGACCGGCGGGACATCAACCCTGCTGCAGCTGTTGATGTTATTCACCGTTCTTTCGCTGGCGCCGGCCATTCTTATCATGCTTACCTCTTTCACCAGGATCGTCGTCGTTCTGTCGCTGCTTCGCCACGCCCTGGGAACGCAGCAGATCCCCGCGAACCAGATCGTCATCGGTTTGTCGCTCTTTCTGACTTTTTTTATCATGGCGCCCGTGTGGAACGACGTCAACAGCGGGGCGATACAGCCGTTCGTCGACGAAGAGCTGACCGCCGAAGAGGCCCTCGAGGCGGCTGCCGATCCCGTGCGGGAATTCATGCTCAAGCATACCCGTGACAAGGACCTGGCGTTGTTCATGAAAATTTCCGGAACAACGCAACCCGGGACGCCGGCTGAAACGGGGCTCACAGAACTTATTCCGGCGTTTGTCATCAGTGAACTGAAGACGGCCTTTCAAATCGGGTTCATGATCTATGTTCCCTTCCTGATTCTTGATATGGTCGTCGCCAGCGTGCTGCTCTCCATGGGCATGCTCATGCTGCCGCCCATCATGGTGAGCCTCCCCTTCAAGCTTATGCTTTTCGTGCTCGTGGACGGGTGGTACCTGATAGTCGGTTCACTGGTTGAAAGTTTTCACTAGGGACAACGCCCTGATACGGGGGAAAGGTTGCGGCAATGGTCGACGTGGTAATTAAAATCGCCTACGATGCGATACAGATGACGCTGCTTCTGGCGGCGCCGATGCTTGGTGTCGGGCTTATCATCGGCCTGGCGGTCAGCATTTTCCAGGCGGTCACCCAGGTCCAGGAGACGACGCTTACCTTCGTTCCCAAAATCGTCGGCGTCCTGCTTGCCCTGGTGATCGCGCTTCCGTGGATGATCAGCATCATGATCAGTTTCACCCACAACCTGTTCACGTCCATACCGTTTTACATACGGTGAAAACCGGGAAGCGAAGCTGGAAGGTGTGAATTCATGGATATCATGCATCTTGCGGCGTCTCACCTCGAGCAGTTCATCCTGGTTTTTCTTCGAGTGAGCGCCATCATTGCAAGTACGCCCGTGATCGGCAACAGGTCCGTTCCCGTGCGCGTAAAAGGCGGCCTGTCAATCATGATGACTGTCATTATCGCGCCGGCCGTCGCGGTTCCCCACTATGCCGATCCCTCATTGTCGTTTCTGATTCGGGCGATAGGCGAGGTCATCATCGGCCTGATAATAGGCATTGCGGCGCAATGCCTGTTCGCGGCGGTTCAGCTTGCCGGGCAGGTCGTCGGGTTCCAGATGGGTTTTGCCATCGTCAACGTGGTGGACCCCCTGACCAGCGCGCAGGTTTCCGTGATTGCACAGTTCTGTTTTTTTGTATCCATGTTGATTTTCCTGGCCGT
The DNA here is from genome assembly GCA_011056825.1 of Deltaproteobacteria bacterium. GTDB lineage: Bacteria > Desulfobacterota > Syntrophia > Syntrophales > UBA2210 > MLS-D. Next base: position 2,156 of record DSBH01000073.1, read on the forward strand.
GGACGCTCATCACCTGTTCCTGTACGGTATCGCGGAGAGCTTCCGGATCGTTCCCCTTATGACGTTTTGCATGACCGGCGAATTGACAGAGGCGATTATACAATACGCCCGAAACATATTCAGCGTCGGCCTTTCCATCGGGGCCCCCGTCATGGTGCTTTTGCTTTTTACCAGTGTCGGTCTCGGCATGGTTGCCAGGACGGTGCCCCAGATAAATATTTTTATCGTCGGGTTTCCCCTTAAAATCGGCATAGGCCTTGTCGCGATCGGTATGACGCTGCCGTTCATGGGGCGCGTAATTGGCGCAGCCTTTTCCGATTTCGCCGTTGTTCTGGGGACGTTCCTGGAACACATGTGAGCCTGCCGGGAATTTGAAACGCCGGGGGCTGGATTTTTGACGAGACCGTCAGGTAACCGTCGAGGCGAACCATGGCTGAAGATCAGGGCGATCAACAGGCAAGCCAGGAAAAAACCGAGCAACCTACTCCCAAGCGCCGGGAAGAGGCGCGTAACAAGGGACAGGTCGCGAAGAGCCAGGAGGTGACGTCGGTTGTCATTCTTCTCGCCTGCCTGGGACTGTTTTATTTCGCGGCGGCATCGATGATGGAGTCGATGTCGCGCATGATGCGCTGGTACTTTACAGAGGCGGGATGCTTCCGGATGACCGTCGACGGGACGCGATTACTGTTTGTCGACGCGTTGCGCCGGGTGGGATTGCTTCTTCTGCCCCTGTTGCTGACCGTGTTTCTGGCGGGGCTCTTGGCCAACCTGATGCAGGTCGGGTTCCTTTTCTCTCCCGAATCGATACGGCCCAAGCTCTCGAAAATAAGCCCCATTCGAGGATTCAAGCAGAAAGTATCCCTGCGCTCGCTGGTCGAGCTGGCGAAAAGCATGTTCAAGATTGTCATCGTCGCGTTCGTTGTATATTTCACCGTCATGGCTGAACTGGAAAACATCATTCCCGCCGGGTGGCTCGGTTCGTGGGGAATTCTCGATTATACGGGATCGGTGTCGTTCAAGATAATTTTTCGCACGTGCTGGGCCCTGGTGATTCTTGCAGTCCTTGATTACGCCTATCAGAGGTGGGAATACGAAAAGAATCTGCGCATGAGCCCTAAAGAAGTAAAAGATGAACTGAAGAACACCGAGGGCGATCCCCTTATCAAGGCCCGCATCAAGCAGCTTCAGCGCGAGGCCGCGCGGCAGCGAATGATGGCGAGTGTCGAAAAGGCCGACGTGGTTGTCACCAACCCCACCAGGATCGCCGTCGCGCTGCGGTACGATCCGGGAAACATGAGTGCCCCCGTGGTAACGGCCAAGGGCAAGGGATTCGTTGCGGGAAAGATCAGGGAAACGGCGCGGAAGAATGGAGTTCCCATCGTGGAAAATAAACTTCTGGCACAACTATTGAATACGATGGTCAAGGTAAATGAAACCATCCCGTCGGAACTCTACCGGGCCGTCGCCGAGGTACTGGCTTACGTATACCGGAGAGGAACAGAGCGGGCGGGAGCCTGGAACGGATAATGAACGGAACAAGTCCACAGAGCAACATCGGCCAGCGCTGGTTCACCGGCGGCAGCACCCTGGTGGGAATGGCTCTCATCGGAATCCTGCTGGTGATGCTTATACCGCTGCCGCCGTCCGTCCTCGATATTCTCCTGTCGGCCAACATTACTTATGCCATCATCATCCTGCTCGTTGCCATTTACGTGCTGAAGCCGCTCGATTTTTCCGTGTTTCCGTCGGTGCTGCTCACGGCGACGCTTTTCAGGCTTGCCCTCAACGTCGCTTCCACGCGGCTCATTCTTCTCAACGGCCACGAAGGAACCGAGGCGGCGGGGAGAGTGATCCAGGCATTCGGTACCTTCGTTGTGGGCGGCAACTTTGTGGTCGGGCTGATCGTTTTTCTCGTCCTCGTACTTATTAATTTTATTGTTATCACCAAGGGCGCCACGCGAATCGCCGAGGTCGCGGCCCGGTTCACACTGGACGCCATGCCGGGCAAGCAGATGAGCATCGACGCCGATCTCAACGCGGGACTCATCTCGGACACCGATGCCCGCAATCGGCGAAAGTCCGTGGAGCGGGAATCCGATTTTTACGGGGCCATGGACGGGGCGAGCAAGTTTGTCCGCGGTGACGCCGTAGCCGGCATCGTCATCGTTCTTATCAATATCATCGGAGGCCTCGTGGTGGGGGTCCTGCAGCAGGGCATGGATGTGGGTACCGCGGCCCGCACCTACACGCTGCTCACCGTAGGCGACGGTCTGGTGACCCAGATACCCGCGCTGGTCGTATCAGCGGCGGCGGGAATGCTTGTCACGCGCTCGGCGGCGTCGGCGGACCTGGGCCGTGAAATGTCGGAACAGATTCTGACGCAGCCCCGGGCGATCGCAACGGCGGCGGTTGTGCTCTTTACTTTCGGCATGATTCCCGGTATGCCCACGTTTGCCTTCATTGTCATGTCCGCCGCCATGTTCGTCCTCGCCTGGAACCTTTCGCGGGCCGCCGCCCGGGAGGAGGAAGAAGAACAAGAGAAAGAAGCCGTAGCGCCGCCGCCGGAACCGGCGGATACCCTTCTGCCCCTCGATGCCATGGAACTCGATGTGGGATACGGTCTCATCCCGATGGTCGACGCCGGCCAGGACGGCGAACTGCTCGACAGGATCAAAACATTCCGCCGCCAGTTCGCTCTCGACATGGGATTCATTCTACCGGCGGTTCACATCCGCGACAATCTTCAACTGAAACCGGGTGAATATGTCATGAAGATCAGGGGGGCGGAAGTCGCCAGGGGAGAAGTGATGATGGACCATTATCTCGTGATCGCTCCGGACGAAAACCTTGGCGTCAAGGGTATTCCTGCAACCGAACCGGCATTCGGGCTGCCAGCCCTGTGGGTCACGGAAAAGGAGAAGGAGCTCCTGAGCAGCCAGGGTGTTGTCGTGGTCGATTCGGCGACGGTTATCATGACCCACATTACGGAGATCGTCAAAAATCACACGGAGGAACTTCTGGGGCGGCAGGATGTCAAGGCGCTTCTCGAAACATTGTCCCACAGTCATCAGGGCCTGGTGGAAGAGCTGGTACCCTCGGTTGTTCCCCTGGGAACATTGCACAAGGTAATGCAACGGTTGCTGAAAGAACGCGTGTCCATCCGCGACGTCGCCACCATACTGGAGACGCTTGCGGACCATGTGCCCGTCACGAAAAACGTGGATTTCCTCGCGGGGTATGTCCGCCAGGCGCTGTCGAGAGCCATTACGAACCAGTACAAGGATGAGAAAAACGAACTCGAGGTGGTTCTCATCTCTCCCGACATGGAGGAAGCCATCAACCGGTCCGTTCAACACACGGAATTCGAATCCTATGTTCTCGCCGAACCGTCGCTGGTTCAGAACATGGTCGGGACCCTTCAGGACTATGTGAGAACATTCACGGAACGGGGGAAACAGCCGGTTATTCTTTGTTCACCCGGCATCAGGAGTGCTCTCTGGAAGCTGCTGGAGAAGTTTTTCCCCTTTATTACTGTTCTGTCTCACAGTGAGATCACGCACGATGTACAGATCAAGTCGCTGGGGATGTTGAGGTTGCCCGATGCATCTTAAGAAATACGAAGTACGGAGTATCAGCGAGGCAATGGAACGGATCAGGCGCGACCTCGGTCCTGACGCCGTCATCCTGTCGTCGCGGCGAATCGGGAAAGGCGCGTCCTCGAGAATTGAAATTGTCGCGGCAATGGAGCGGGACGAAGGAACGGCGGAGGAAGCGTCGGCGGAAAAGAGCTGGCGCGCCGTCGGTGAACCGGGCCGGTACGCTGAGCATGGTGATCGCTGGAGCCGGATCGA
>DSBH01000133.1 GCA_011056825.1 Deltaproteobacteria bacterium
GATATACAGCGCGCCGGTGGAGCAGAAGGCCAAGCAGGCGCCGCAGTGCACGCAGCGTTCCTCGTTGTGAGTCACGCTTTTCGAAAGCGGTTCAACTTTCAGGCCCGCTTCCTTCAGGAAGGCGATTCCCTTGTAGAAATTTTCTTTTGTTCCCGAAAGGTCGAGCGCCAGGACGCCCTCGCGTTTCGGCAGCACGCGGGCGTGCAGAATATTGAAATCGAGATCGAACTCCTTGGCAAGACGGCAGACGATCGGCTGATCTACGACTCCCGCCGTGTAGCGTATGACGATTTTCTGCGAGTATTGTTCATCCATCGTTCGTTTCACCATGCACGGATCAACCGCCTCCGGGAATGGAACCCCGAAGGGGACGTCACGAGCGTTCACTCATAGCACAGGATCCGATTCCAATCCAGCAGTTTGAACTGCGCTTCGAGTGGATGGTTGTCATCGATCATGTTGTATTCGAGATTCGTGAATACCTTCGACGCTATTTTGCGAACCGGTTCCGGCGGTACCACATCGTCCCGCGTACCGTGGTAGACAATCACGGGAATATCAATCGAGGTGTCCGGGTGCTCCCCGAATTCGTCAAGGGAAAGCGCCGGGGCCAGCAGGACCAGCCGGCGGACTTCCCGTGGGTGTTCAAGGGCGTACATGGCTGCCATGAGCCCTCCGTAACTCGATCCGACGAGCAGAAGATCACTCCTGCCGCGCAGGATGGTGCGAAGACGGGCCATGCGTTCGTCAAGGATTCCATGGTAATCCTCGATGATCATGTCGGGATACCGCTCCCTGAAAAAGTTCCCCTTTGTTCCCCGCGAGCTGCTTTCAAGCCCGTGAATAAAAACTCTGGTAAAATCCGATTCCATGGTCCTCCACCGTTCGTGTCGCGGCGTAATTTTAAAGCTGTTTCACCGCCGGAAGCGCTTTTTTACTATTCATGAAAGAATATTGCAAGGAATCACTGAAGAAAATCCGGTGAAGCGGAATGGTTGGGAGTGCTGAAAATATTGGTTATTTTAAGACATCTGTGCTAGAGCACATACGAACTTTTAAAGGAAAGGAATGTAACATGAGGATAGTACGTGAAGAGGTGTTTCGATGAAAATATGGCCCTTCAGGGCGGTGAGACCGTCGCGGTTGAGGGCCGGCGACGTCGCGTCACAGGCCTACGATGTCATCAACGGGGATGAAGCGCGAAAACTGGTCGAAAATAATCCCTACAGTTTTCTTCGCGTGGAAAAATCGGAAATAAACTTTCCCGCCGCGGCCGATCCGTATGCGGATGAGGTTTACGAGTCCGCCCGTGATACACTCCGTGCGATGATTCGTGACGGCGTGATGATTCAGGACGGGGCCCCCTGTTTTTATATTTGCCGGCAAAAAACGGCGGATCACGAACAGAGCGGCATCGTTGGCTGTGTCGATACAGGGGAATACGAGGCGGGGCGTATCCGCAGGCACGAAATGACAAGAAAGGACAAAGAGGACGACCGGACCCGTCACATCGACTGCGTGAACGCCCAGACAGGGGCGGCGCTCCTGGCGTACCGGAGTGATCTCGAAGTGAACGGCCTTATCGACGAGATCGTTTCATCGCGGCAGCCCGAGTATGATTTTCGGGCTGACGATGGAACGACTCATACTGCCTGGGTCGTTGATGACGGAGAAACTATAGAACGGATTGCCCGGGCTTTTGAACGTGTAGAGAATCTGTATATCGCCGACGGACACCACCGCGTTGCCGCGGCTGTCCGTGTGGCCGGCCTGCGGGAAGAAACAGGTCGGGAGACGACTGAAAATGAAGAGTACCGGAGAATAATGGCTGTGATAACCCCCCATGACAGGTTGCGCATCCTTTCATACAATCGTGTTGTTCGCGACCTGAACGGTATGGCTCACGAGGACTTTCTCGCGGCGCTTTCTCGTGATTTTTCCCTGGAACTGTCGGCGGAGCCGGTGATTCCCGAACACGGTGGTATATTCGGCATGTGCCTTGCGGACGGATGGCGTCGGCTTGTCGTAAAGAACGATGCCGGAACCGATACGGTTGATTCGCTTGACGTATCGATTCTGCAGGACAGGTTGCTCGCCCCGGTTCTCGGGATTGGAGATCCACGGAGCGATGAACGAATAGATTTCGTCGGAGGAGTCAGGGGCGTGCGTGAACTGGCAAGGCTTGTTTATTCCGGAGAATACGCCGTCGCTTTTTCCCTGTATCCTACGAGTATGGAATCGCTCCTGGCCGTGTCAGATGAAGGAAGGATCATGCCTCCCAAGTCAACCTGGTTCGAACCCAAAATCAAGAGCGGTCTTTTTGTTCATCCACTGGATGGAACCCTGCGGTGACGGAGGACGACGGACCGTATTTAAATACATGGTAACATGCTGGTCTTACTGATATAATAATTATATATATTATGTAGAACTTTATGGATGAAGAAGGGCGATTAAATAATCTCCCGGTCATCCTGGGACCGACAGCGTCCGGCAAGACGGCGCTGGCCGTTCGGTTTGCCAGGTATGCGGCCGCGGAACACGCCGTAAACTGCGAAATTATATCGGCGGACTCGCGGCAGGTTTATCGCCGCATGGATATTGGCACCGGGAAGGATCGGGAACAGTTTTTCGAAGGCGGCACGGCGGTGCCCTGTCATCTGGTCGACCTCGTGGACCCGGACTACGAATTCAATCTTTTTGAGTACCGGCATGTCTTCAGCCGCACCTTCAGTGATATTCGGAACCGCGGACACCTGCCTGTAATGGTGGGTGGAACAGGATTGTATATCGAGGCGGTCATCGAGGGCTACGACCTTCCGCCGCTGCCGGCCGGGGGAGAGCGACTCAAAGAACTCCTGCGGCTGGAAACGGGAGAACTGCGCCGCCGGCTTCTTGCATTCCGTCCGGAACCGCACAATACGACCGACCTTCTTGACCGGGAGCGGCTCGCACGTGCTGTCGCCGTCGAGGAAGCGCGACGCACAGATGTGAAAGGCGATTCGGTCCGACCGGACGTGAACGCCTTCGTAATCGGCATCAGGGTGGAGCGGTCGGAATTGCGGCGCCGTATACTGCGACGACTGGAAGAGCGGATAGACAGGGGAATGATCGACGAAGTCCGAGCATTGCACGATTCAGGACTGGAATGGGATCGACTTGACCGGTTCGGTCTCGAATATCGTTACATAAGCCGTTATCTACGCGGGGAACTGACCCTCGATGAAATGGTGAAAACGCTCGCCGTGAAAATCGGCCAGTTCGCGAAGAGACAAGAGACCTGGTTCAGAAGAATGGAACGCAAGGGGATTGTTATTCACTGGGTTGATGCGGACGATTTTCAGACGCTCCGGCGGCTCCTGGAAGATCATATGCCGGAGATGTTTCACGGCGTCGGGAGGTCTGAAAATTCATGAACGATACTATCAGCGCATATCTGGACCGTTACGGTTGCGACCGTAGATGGAACAGGGAAGGTCCTGCTCCACGGGGAATCGAAACGGTCATTGTCATCCCGGCGCTTGCCGAGTCGGCGCATCTTTTCAAGTCGCTGGAAAGCATTGCGCAAAATGACAAAAAGGGCAGGTCGGGAGCCATGGCGGTGTGCGTTATAAACAACGCAGTTGATGTCTCTGAAATCGACCGCAAGGACAACGAACGCACGCTGGCACTGTTGCGCAAACTGAACGGGAAGTACCGGGAGCTGCCCCTTGCGTATATTGATGCCTCGTCGCCGGGGCGTGAATTGCCGACGAAACGTGGGGGCGTGGGATTGGCACGGAAGATCGGGATGGACCGTGCCCTGGAACTTTTCGACCGGGAGCGGGAGACGCCGAAGCTGCTTCTCTGTCTCGACGCCGATACGCTCGTCGAACCTGACTGGCTCTCCGTTGTGCGCGAGCGGTTCACGAGTGACAGCCTCACGGCGGCGGCCGTCGAGTTTAGACACCGCGCGGGTGCGACTCCCGTCGAAGACGATGCGATCGTCCGGTACGAAACCCTCATCAGGTATTACGTCCTGGGTCTCAATTACGCCGGTTCGTCCTATAATTATCATTCAATCGGGTCGACAATGGCTGTTACAGCGGAAGGGTATGCAGCCGTTCGCGGTATGAGCCGGCGTCATGCCGGCGAAGATTTCCATTTTCTGAACAAAGTTGCCAAGACCGGGCGGGTCGACGTTATAAGCGGAACACGGGTGTACCCGTCGGCGCGGGCATCGAACCGCGTTCTCTTCGGAACCGGTCGGGCCGTGGCCGAAGGGACGGCCCAGGGAGCGTCGCTGAAATACGGATGGAATCCCGAAGTATTCCATGTTTTGAAGGAATGGACAGCATGCCTCGAAACACACGCCTCGGAGGATGCCGGACGACTTCTGGAACGGGCACGGGACATACACCCGGAGACGGCGGCCTTTCTCGAGGAAGAGCGGTTTACAACGGTCTGGCCGCGCCTGCAGGGAAACAGCGCGCGGAAAGGCGCGGCGGAGCGCCACGCGTGTACCTGGTTCGACGCGCTGAAGACATACCGGCTGATTCGACGTCTCACCTGGACCGTTTATCCGCCGATCGACCTCTATGAAGCACTTCACGGGCTTATGGTCATGCTCGGTCTGTCACCGCCATCCAATTGGCGGGAAGCAGACCGGAAAGGATTAAAAGAGCGGTGGGACATCCTGGATTTTCTTCGGGACACTGTGCGAAAACCGGGCTGTATTCCCCGTGAAGGCCCGCGACACGCCGGAATTAATCATTGATAGGCTTTTCCGATTCATGCTATAGCTTTACGAATGAAGGGCAGACTGCGAATTGTTCCATGACAGGAAACAGACGATATACGAAATCAATTCATGTAGGAACGGTGAAAATAGGCGGCGGAGCGCCCGTAATCGTTCAGTCGATGACATCGACGGACACGCGCGACGTCGCCGCCACGGTGGAACAGACCAAAAGGCTGGAAGAGGCCGGGTGTGAAATCGTCCGTGTCGCCGTACCGGACAGGATCGCGGCGGAGGCCCTTCCGGAGATTAAGAAACGGATTAGAATCCCGCTTATCGCGGACATTCATTTTGATTATCGCCTCGCACTCCTGGCGGTCGAGCGGGGCGCCGACGCTCTCAGGATCAATCCCGGCAACACGGCCAGGGATAATCTCGGAGCTGTCATAAAAAAAGCTCGCGAGCGGGACGTAGCCATTCGCATAGGTATCAACGCGGGTTCCCTGGAAAAGGATATTCTTGCCAAGTACGGCGGTCCAACGGCTTCCGCGATGGTGGAGAGCGCGCTGCGGAACGTCGAATTTTTCGAGAATCACGGGTTCGAGGCCATAAAACTGTCGCTCAAGTCCTCCGATGTGCGAACCATGATCGAAGCATACCGGGAGATAGCCGACAAGACACCCTATCCGCTCCACCTCGGCGTGACGGAAGCGGGTGGGGTGATGCGATCGACAATCAAGTCGTCGGTGGGTCTCGGCGTGCTTTTATACGAGGGTATCGGCGACACGGTCCGCGTGTCCATTACCGGCGACCCGGTGAAAGAGGTTTCCGTGGCCTACGGAATCCTGGGAGCTCTTGACCTGCGGCGGTTCGGTCCCGACATAATTTCCTGTCCGACCTGCGGTCGTTGCGAGATCGATCTGCCGGCACTGGTGGAGGAGGTCGAGCGTCGGGTTGCGGGTATGAAGGAATACGTGAAGATCGCCCTGATGGGGTGTGTCGTCAACGGTCCCGGGGAGGCCGCGGAAGCCGATATCGGGATTGCCGGCGGACGGCGCCAGGGCCTGGTTTTTCGCAAGGGCGTCGTTGTAAAGAAAGTAAAGGAAGATCGGCTGGTTGATGCCTTGATGGAAGAACTGGACGCCGTTATCAGGGAAAAATCATCTCGATCGAACGGTGAAACGAACAACTAGAAGCGGGGAGAAACGATGCGGTATTCTGAAATGTTGCTGCCCACGACGAGGGAAGTCCCCTCGGA
>DSBH01000086.1 GCA_011056825.1 Deltaproteobacteria bacterium
GATTGTAATATCCGCCATTGTCTTGTCTCCTTGTTATTGTTGCCTTTTATAAAACCACCACGCCCGATCGACTCATGTCTTCCATACCAAGCGCTTCCAGCGCAGTCAACGCCTGATCGATTTCACCAGTTTCACCTGTTATCTCCAGCAACAGGCGGTCGGAAGACTCGTCGAGAACACGGCACCGTAAAGAATCCAGAGTCTTCATCACGTTATTCCTGGTCTCGCGGTCAATCCTGACGCGTATCAGCGCCATTTCCCGCTGGATCGCATTTTTCTCCTTGACGCGTATCACGTCGACCACGTCGATGAGTTTTTTCATCTCTTTTTCAATCTTGACGATCGTTGCCGTATCGCCCTTGGCGACCATGGTTATTTTCGTAATGTCGGGATTCATGGTCACGTTGGCGCTGATGTTTTCTATATTGAATCCCTTGGCGCTCAAAATACCCGATATGCGGGCCAGAACGTCCGGCTTGTTTTTTACCAGAAGTGAAATAGTGTGATTTCTGACATTCATGGTATCCGATTCCTTTCGTGATTATGCTGTTATTCCGCAGCCGGCGAGGGCGACCGTCGTCTCGCTACAGACCGGTTTCTCGTCCCAGCTGCATTTCGGTCAAGGCGGCGCCGGGATTGACCATGGGATAGACCTTCTCTTCCGGTTCAACGAGGAAATCCATAATAACCGGTCCGGACGCTTCTATTCCCTTTTTCAGAACGGATTCCACCTCGTCGGGATCAGCCGTTCGCAACCCGAGCGCGCCGTAGGCCTCGGCAAGTTTGACGAAATCCGGTACCTGACCGCTGATGTTAGTATGTGAATAGCGTTTTTCATAAAACAGTTCCTGCCACTGCCTTACCATCCCCAGGTACCCGTTATTGAGAATCACGATCTTCACGGGAAGGTTGTGTTTCACCGCCGTGGCAAGCTCCTGGATATTCATCTGAATACTTCCGTCTCCCGCGATATCGACCACCAACCGATCGGGAAAGGCGACCTGGGCGCCGATGGCGGCGGGAAATCCGTATCCCATCGTGCCGAGCCCTCCCGAGGTGAGAAAGGTGTTCGGTTCGTTAAACCGGTAAAACTGGGCGGTCCACATCTGGTTCTGCCCCACTTCCGTGGCGATGATGGCGTTCCCCCCCGTCAGCCGGTTCAGCGTTTCGATAACCATCTGAGGTTTTATGAGCTCGCCCCGGGTGTAGGTCAGCGCGCCCTCTCCCCGCCACGTTTCGATCTGGTCGAGCCAGTGCCTGCGGGATTCCCTGAGATCTTCCAGACCGTTGTTGCCTAGCATGGTATTCAGTTGAACAAGGGCGGACTTGCAGTCGCTCACGATGGGGAGGTGTACCAGGACATTCTTGTTTATGGAAGTGGCGTCCACGTCGACCTGAATGATTTTCGCCCGGGGAGCGAAGGTCGACAGTTTCCCCGTCACGCGGTCGGAAAAACGCACACCCAGGGTGACCAGAAGATCGCAATTGCTCACGGCCATGTTGGCGTAATACATGCCGTGCATGCCGACCATGCCGAGCCAGAGAGGGTCGTCAGCGGGAAACGAACCCAGACCCATGAGAGTGGAGGCCACGGGCATTTTTACCTTGCGGACGAACTCGCGAAGTTCTTCGGAAGCCCGACCTCGAAGAACGCCGCCTCCCACAAGAATAACAGGGTTCTTTGCTTCCTTAAGCATGGCCACCGTTTGCTCCAGGTCAGCCGTATCGGGCAGGAATACCGGTTCCTTTCTGGCCTGTCTTTTTGCGGGAACGTCCTGGTATTCCATCCTGGCCTGCATGACATCCTTGGGAAGGTCGACAAGCACGGGACCCGGCCGTCCGGAGGAGGCAATATAGAAGGCCTCGCGGATGGTTCTGGCCAGTTCATCAACTCTTCTGACCAGGAAATTGTGTTTCGTACAGGGACGGGTAATACCGATGATGTCGGCTTCCTGGAAGGCGTCGGTGCCGATGAATTGAGTGGGAACCTGCCCCGTCAGAATAACCATGGGAATAGAGTCCATGAAGGCCGTGGTAATTCCCGTTATCGTATTCGTCGCCCCCGGTCCCGAGGTGACGATACAGACCCCGGTCTTGCCCGACGCCCGCGCGTAACCGTCAGCGGCGTGAGTCACCCCCTGTTCATGCCGCGCGAGAATATGACGTATCGGCGACTGGAACAACTGGTCGTAAATGTCGAGCACCGAACCACCGGGGTAACCGAAAATCGTATCCACCCCTTCTTCCATCAGCGTTCGAACCAGAATTTGAGCACCGTTAAGTTCCACAATTATACCTCCTCACTATCTGTAACTTCATTGATATTGTCGCGCCCGTATGAGAATCGTTCCCTCCCTTGGGCACACGGCGTTTCGACGGTGATGCCGCCTGCCGCGCATGCCGTCGAAAATAAAAAACCGCTGCCGAAGAGCCGGCAGCGGTTTTTATCTTCTATGTCCAAAGATCAGACCATCGCCCGGCCCTCCCGGTAAGCGGAGGAAATAATAATTACGCCGATAATTATTATTGTGTTCTCAACGACCACGGCAATGAACCTCGCGCATCTCGAATCATGTAACGTGCCCTGTCTAGCAGGTGAACCTCACCCTGTCAAGATAATAATCAAGTCGTGAAGCAGTGAAAAGGCGCCTTTGCGAACCTGTTACCCGTAAGCTCCGCTCAGGCCCCGCTCTCCAGCGCAACGGCGCCGGTCCGGGCGATGTCCTTTACGCCCAGGGGGGTGAGAAAATTAAGCACCGTTTCCACGTCTCCCCTGTTCCCCACGACCTGCAGAATACAGTACGAATCCTTCATGGAGATAACCGTGCATCCGAACATGGTAATCGCCCGTGAAAGTTCAGGACGATTTTTCTCGTCAATCGTAATGCCGATGAGCATCATCTCCCGCTTCGCCGAGGTATCGTCTTCAAGCTCGGCAACAGAAATCACGTCCACAAGGCGGTTCAACTGCTTTTTGACCTTTTCCGTGAAAGCCGGATCAGCCTTGCTCACCGACGTGATGCGGGATACCTTGGGAGAAATTGTTTCGGCAACACACAGGCTTTCGATATTGTAGCCGAGTCTTCCAAACACACCGGCCACACGTGCCAGAACGCCGGGCCTGTTGTTGACGAGCATTGAAATGACATGTTCTTTCACTTCGTTTTTCACGTTCCTGCTCCTTCATTTTCGACGTTTATTCGCAGCGGCGGTCTCATGATTCATCCGCCGCATTCTTCCGATTACTCCGACCGGCCGTAGATCATTTCCACATTCGATTTTCCCGGAGGAATGATGGGGTAGACGTAATTATTCTCGTCCACGACAACTTCCAGGAGGAAGGGGCCCTCGGAACCGCACAGTTTTTCAATGCCTTTCCGGGGATCTTCGGCGGCAACCTTTTCCGACGGTATACCAAATCCTTTTGCTATCTCGGTAATATCAACCAGGTCGGAAAGCCTGCTGTCGCGGTACCGCGAATTGTAAAAATGATGCTGTATCTGCCTGATCATTCCCAGGTTGCCGTTGTTGAACACGACGATCTTGACGGGGATGTTGTAGAAACCGATGGTTGCCAGTTCCTGAATGTTCATGAAGAATCCCCCGTCACCGGTAAAGACGACCACCTCGTGGTCGATGGCGCCTATCCTCGCGCCCATGGAAGCGGGGACGCTGAAACCCATGGTTCCCAAGCCTCCCGGAGTTATCAACCCGCGGGGTATCTTCACTTTCCAGCTGCGGATCGCCCATATCTGGTTCAAGCCGACGTCGGTGACGGCAATGGTTTTTTCGGGCATGCATTCCTGCACCATCCGGATGCACTCGCCGGCGGGGCCGCATCCATCATCACTCCCTTCTTTTGCTATACGTTCGCGTTCCCTGTCTATGCGGGCAATCCAGTCTTCCCGCTTTTTCTCGGTTACCAGACCGAGCAGTTCCTGCAGGGCAACCCGGATATCGCTGACGACGGAAATATCCGTCTTGATGTTTTTCCCGATTGATGTGGGATCGACATCGATCTGGGCGATGGTCGCCAGCGGCGCGAACTCTTCGATAACAGATGTGGTCCGGTCGCTGAACCGCGCTCCCACGGCGAGAATGAAATCCGACTGATGCACTATGCGGTTTGCCAGGTCCGTGCCGTGAGTGCCGATAAGCCCCAGGTTGAAGCCGTTGGGCGTATACACCGAACCAATGCCCATCATGGTGGTCACGAAAGGAATATTCCCCTTTTGTATAACGTCGGCAAGTTCAGTAAATGCCTGCGAAAGCTTGACTCCTCCACCGACAAGCAGGACGGGTCGTTCCGATTCATTCAGGAGACGGGCGATCTGCTTCAGGCGGCGCAGTTCTTCCTCGCCGAAATGGATTTCCTGCTGTTCCAGAAAGCCCCCGCCGCCCTCTTCGTCGTCATTGCAGCGCGCGGCCAGAACGTCACGGGGCAAGTCGATAACCACGGGCCCGGGACGACCGCTTGTGGCGATGTTTATGGCCTCGCGCACCGTGGAAGCCATGTCCCGGACATCCTGGACAAGAAAGCTGTGCTTCGTGATGGGCATGGTGATGCCGATGATGTCAGTTTCCTGGAAAGCGTCGCTCCCCAGCAGGCCTGTCGTAACCTGTCCCGTCAATGCGATCATCGGTGTTGAATCCATATAGGCGGTCGCGATGCCCGTTACGAGGTTCGTGGCGCCCGGTCCGGACGTGGCGATGCAGACGCCCACTTTCCCTGTCGCGCGGGCGTATCCATCCGCGGCATGGGCCGCCGCCTGCTCGTGCCTGACAAGAAGGTGCTTGATGCCGGTTTCGTTTATACAGTCGTGAATGGCGAGCGTACTCGCCCCCGGGTACCCGAAAATTTCTGAGACTCCCTCTTCACTCAATGTGTTCAAAAGTATTTCAGCACCTGTTCTTTCCATGATCATCTCCTGGTCCGTAATAAATAATAAAAAAAGCCGCCTTCTCCGTGGGAAGCGGCTTTTTCGATAAAAAAAGCCGCGGGCTTTGCGGGGCCCGCGGCTCGATCCATTCGGTGCGTTTCAGAGCGGTCGAGCGGCAGTCCCCGAGGGTACTACGACGAGTACCTCTACTACTTCAGCAAGTACCGCTACCACCGATCTGTTTCGCACGACGTATTTTCTCCCGTGACTCGTGATGATCTGGCTTTGTTATACAATGATGTAAGTAATGTCAAGAAAAAATATTGCCCGTGCTCATTCGAGCGACCTTTCTCCTTCGTTTCTCAGGAATGAGCCGAGATCGTTCCCCGGCCTCTCCGTCAGACGCCCGGGATAGGTACGTTTCGGCGCCGTCTTTTGACTGGGTTCCGTTCCTTCGAGATAACATTCGAAAACGCTGTTTTTGTCGTCGGGATTCGCGAGCAGACCTGTTTCCGGGTCTATGCGGACGAAGACGACGCCCTCGGGTGGATTAAAAGTCTCAACGGGCATTGAGGCGAGGGCTTCTTGCATGAAGTAAAGAAATATGGGGCTCGCCGCCCGGGAACCTGTTTCGAACTTTCCAAGAGGTCTGAAATCATCGAACCCGACCCATACACCGGTTACCAGCGAAGGAGTAAACCCGACAAACCAGGCGTCCCTCAGGTCGTTCGTCGTTCCCGTTTTTCCGGCCACGGGCCGTTTAAGCGCCCTGATCCTCCACCCTGTTCCTTCCTTCACGACCCCCTGCAGCAGATGGCAGGTTATGAAGGCGACCCTCGGATCGACGACCCGTTTTACGACGGGATGGTTTTCTTCGAGAACATTTCCACTCCGGTCCACGACTTTGCGAATAAAGAAGGGTTCAGCCCGGTCGCCGTTGTTGGCGAACACGCTGAACCCGGCGACCATCTCGGACAGCGTTACTCCCGAACTTCCCAGGGCAAGCGAAAGGTCGCGGGCCAGCGGCGAGGTGATTCCCATGTTCTGTATGTAATCAACGGCATACTCGATGCC
>DSBH01000193.1 GCA_011056825.1 Deltaproteobacteria bacterium
GATTACATCTACGTCTTCATCGAATCGTCGCAGGTGCAGAAGCTTCTCAAATTTTTTGGTAAAGAAACGGAACGGGCCGAACGGGTTTTCGTCATGGGCGGCGGTACGACAGCCCTGATGCTGGCGGAAGCACTTGAAGAAAAGGGCATGAGCACGAAAATTATAGAAAAAAGACAGGACCGGTGCGAAATGCTTTCAAGCCGCCTGGACAGAACCATCTGCCTGCACGGCGACGGAACCAGCCAGGGGCTGCTGCGGGAGGAAAATATCCAGGATGCCGATTACTTCGTAGCGGTCACAAGCGACGAGGAAGCCAACATTCTCGGCGCCCTGCTGGCCAAACAACTGGGCGCGAAGCGAGCCCTGTGCCTTATCAACAAGATCGATTACACGCACCTGATTCCCATGATCGGCATCGACGGCGTTATGAATCCCCGCCAGGCGACTATCGGAAAGATTCTTCATTTTATACGGAAGGGAAAGATTATTTCCTCCACGCCCTTGAGCGATGAAAAGGCGGAGGCCGTGGAGTTCATCGCGCTCGAAACGTCGGAAATAACGGGACATCCTCTCGCAACCATAAAATTCCCGAAGGGAACCATCATCGGAGCCATCCTCAGGAACGAGCAGGTCATCATTCCCACGGGAGACACGGTCATCCTGCCGGGCGACCATGTCATTCTCGTGACCATGCGCTCGGCAATTCCCCAGATCGAAAAAATACTGACGGTGAAACTGGATTACTTCGGATGAAAGCCGGCAACACCCTGCCATGTGTCATTGTCCGGCCCGTATCCCGGCTTTGATTGTTACCGTAAAGTGTGGTAGGAAAGCGGCGTTTTACAGCAAGCATACCAGAATCTGGAATGGAGCAGATCGTGAAGACAAAATATAATCCTCATCGCATCGAAGAAAAATGGCAACGCCTGTGGGAAGAAAAACGGACGTTCGCGGTATCAGAGGATCCGCAGCAGGAAAAGTACTATCTCCTCGAAATGTTTCCCTACCCTTCCGGAAAGATTCATATGGGCCACGTCAGAAATTACACCATCGGCGACGTGGTCGCCCGGTACAAGAAGATGCGCGGCTATAACGTTCTGCATCCCATGGGATGGGATTCCTTCGGCATGCCCGCGGAAAACGCGGCCATCGAGCATCACATTCATCCTTCCGTATGGACCAACCAGAATATCGAAGTCATGAAGGAACAGCTGAAACGGATGGGATTCAGTTACGACTGGGACCGTGAAGTTTCGACCTGCGAACCCGCGTACTACCGCTGGGAGCAACTCTTCTTCCTCTGGATGTATGAAAAAGGTCTGGCCTACAAGAAAACGGGCTCTGTTAACTGGTGTCCACATTGCCAAACGGTTCTCGCGAACGAGCAGGTCGAGGCCGGGCTGTGCTGGCGCTGCGGCACGGAAGTGACGGAAAAGCATCTCGATCAGTGGTTTTTCCGCATTACCGCGTATGTGGAGGAACTGCTCGACTACTGCGACAAATTACCGGGGTGGCCCGAACGGGTCATGACAATGCAGAAAAACTGGATCGGCAAGAGCTACGGTTGCGAACTTGTCTTTCCCATGGCTGACGGTTCCGAGCCTATCAGGGTCTTCACCACGCGTCAGGATACTATATACGGCGCGACGTTCATGCTGGTCGCCGCCGAGCATCCGCTGACCATGAAACTGGTCGAGGGAACCTCCCGCGAGCAGGAAGTACGATCCTTCGTGGAAAAGGTACGCAAGCAGGATAAGATGAAGCGCACCTCCGACTATTATGAAAAGGAAGGTGTTTTCCTGGGCGCCTATTGTCTCAATCCTGTAACCGAGCAACAAATGCCCATTTACGCGGCGAATTTCGTCCTCGCCGATTACGGCACGGGCTGCGTCATGGCCGTGCCGACACACGATCAGCGCGACTTCGAATTCGCGAAAAAATATGATCTGCCCATGGTAGTTGTCATCCAGAATCCCGACAATCCAATGGATGAAAAAACGATGACCGAAGCCTACGTCGAAGAGGGAATCCTGGTCAATTCCGGGCCGTTCAACGGCCGAAAAAATCTTCAGGCCCTGGAGGACATCGCCGAGCACCTCGAATCCATAGGGCGCGGCAGAAAAACCATCGAGTACCGCCTGCGGGATTGGGGCATTTCGCGGCAACGGTACTGGGGGGCGCCCATTCCCATTATCAATTGTCCGAAATGCGGCGCCGTGCCCGTGCCCGAATCCGACCTGCCGGTCGTATTGCCCATGGATGTCGAACTCGCTGGTGAAGGAGGATCACCCCTTGAGCGGGTGTCATCTTTCGTGGATTGCCTGTGTCCATCCTGCGGCGGTCCGGCAAAACGGGAAACGGACACCATGGATACCTTCGTTGAATCGTCGTGGTATTTCGACAGGTATTGCTCGCCTCACCACGACGAGGCGCCCGGCCTTGACAAACAAAAGGTTGACTACTGGATGCCCGTCGACCAGTACATCGGCGGGATCGAACACGCTATTCTTCACCTGCTCTACGCGCGGTTTTACACGAAAATGCTGCGTGACTTCGGAGTGATCGGCGTCGATGAGCCGTTCACCAACCTGCTGACCCAGGGGATGGTCTGCAAGGAAACAAGCCGCTGCCCCCGGCACGGCTTTCTCTACCCCGAGGAAGTACAGGACGGCGTCTGCGCGCACTGCGGCGAGCGCGTCATTATCGGAAAAACTGAAAAAATGTCGAAATCACTCAAAAACGTTGTTGACCCGGGACATCTCATCGAGGAATACGGCGCCGATACGGCGCGCATGTTTTGTCTTTTCGCATCGCCGCCGGAGAAGGATCTCGAGTGGAGCGACCAGGGCGTCGATGGGTCGTTCCGATTTCTCAGTCGGGTATGGCGCATCGTGCAGGATTACATTGATGATATCGCGGACGTACCTCCCTTCGACGAAAGCCGCGAACCGGCCGACCGGGAGATGAAGGATCTGCGCAAAAAATACCACCAGACCATCAGGAAAGTGACCATCGATATCGAGGAAAGGTTTCACTTCAACACGGCCATAAGCGCCGTCATGGAACTCGTTAACACGCTTTACCAGGTACACCGTCCCGGCCGGGACGACCGCGAGTCCCTGTCGGTGATCCGCACGGCGCTGGAGGTTATAATCGCGCTTCTCAACCCCGTCATCCCTCACATGACGGAAGAACTCTGGCAGATGATGGGTGGCAGGGAAACTCTTGCTGAAGCGGAGTGGCCCTCCTATAACGAGGAGGTCGCCCGCGAAGATGAAATCACCATCGTTATTCAGGTGAACGGAAAGGTGCGCAGCAGGATCCAGGTAGCCGCCGGCGCGGCGGAAGACGAGATGCGTCGCCTGGCCCTGGAAGACGAAAAAGCGCAAAAGCACATCGAGGGCAAGAACGTGGTCAAGGTTGTGACGGTGCCGGGAAAACTGGTAAACATCGTCGTCAAATAAGGCGGCTGGAAGGGAACATTTGCCATGATACGAAACATGCTGCTGTGTATTCTTTGTCTCCTGCCCGTGTCCTGCGGGTATCACTTCGCCGGAATGGGAGACGCGGTCGATCCGTCGATACGGGACGTCTACGTGGCACCCTTCAAAAATTCGACATCGGAACCGCTGATTGAAAATTATGTAAGAAACGCCTTCGTGGAACAGCTCAGATATGGTGGACGGTTCAGCGTCGCCGGAAGTTCCGACACGTGCGACGCCGAGATTTCGGGGACTGTGAACGCTATTCGAACGTCTCGAGCCACTTACAGAGTAGCCGAGAGCGCCGTGGAAGACAGGGTCAGCATGAGCCTTGATATAACGTTTCAGGACAGCACAGGAGAGATCCTGTGGTCGCGCAGGAATTACTCGGGAACGGAAACCTATCGCGTCACCGACGACGCGAGCGCCACCGAAAGAAGCAGGAAGGACGCCCTGAGAAAATGTGCCGAGGATTTGGCCGAAAAGGCCTACCGGGATATGATGTCCGGTTTTTAACCGGCGCTGCCCGAAAGGGCATTGACTTTTCTGGTCAGCCTTGAAATTTTCCGGCTTGCCGTGTTCTTGTGCAACACGCCCTTGCCAGCAGCCTTGTCGATAACCTTGACAGCCTTCAACAGTTCTTCCCGGGACTTATCTTCGTCCTTCGACGTCACCGACGCAAGCACCGTTTTAACCCGCGTCCTGACATGGGATTTCGTCGCAACATTTCTCTGCCTTCGCCGCTCGCTCTGGCGGTACCGTTTTTCCGCTGACTTATGGTTTGCCAACTCAGAACCTTCCTTTCAATATGGAATAAGCCGCAATAAAAGCGGATTTCTATAGCAGATGCCGCGTCATGTCAAGCCGAAAATGAAATCTACCGCAGGGGGAACCAGCGGATGTTTTCCGGCTCTATGGCTTTGCTCTGATTGAGTGCCTCGTAGAATTCCTCCTCGCTTTTTGGAAAAGAGAAAATGTGATCCACCCTGCTGACCCGGCCGTCCTCAACGGTCTGTAAGACACCGGCACTTTTTAAAATGCCGTTATCTTCAATACCGAACACCTCGTTGGGCGATTTGTCTCCCAGTATGGGTTTCTCCCCGAGCAGTTCAGGAATGGCCGCCCGGATGGCGAAAGGGTCGGAAACTGTTCCGGCCCTGACCATGGCCCTGGCTATAATTTTCATGGCAGTGTAATTCAGCGCCGTTTCCCATGCGGGAGGCCTCTTGAATATACTCGTGTACTTCTCTGCAAAAGTAGTGGAATACGGCAGCGGCAGGTCGGCTATATTGGCAACGCCGATCACGCTGTTCAGCACGTCGGTACCGTTATGATAACGAATTTCCCGGTGATCCAGGAATCGTGCCATGGCGTCCATGCGAGCCTGGTCACTCAGCAGGAAAGCTCCGTCGTAACCAATCTCCCGTGCCAGTTTGGCGACGAGTGCCGTCGGCACCGATGCGCCGCCGATGAGAATGAAATCCGGGTCCGCCGCTATAGCATCTTCCAACTCCTTCCGGTAGTCGTCCGGGTTTCCCGTATAAGGAACCGCATGATCGGCGGTTATAACCCCCCCCCGTCTCTCCCAGTGACTCCTGAACTGACCGCGCCAGGCATCCCCGTAGGCCGTGTTGACGACTACCATGGCCCCCCGGCGGAAACCCTTCTGCCAGACGATGTCACAATAGGCGATAATGTACGCAATAAAGTTCGGCGTGGGATTTATAAAAAGCGGGTTCCCGAAATTATGCAAACTGTGAATACTCGAATACCCCATGATAAGAAATTCGTTTCCTGGCTCCAGGTTCACCTTCAACAACGGACCGATGCAATGAGCCAGGGAATTGAATACCACCGGCGCGTTGTACCTTGACACGAGCTTGCGGGCGTTGGCGACGGCCGCTTCGGGAGACATCTGGTCGTCAAGACATTCAAATCTGAAGGTATAATTCTTTCCCGCTACCTTTATGCCTCCGTCGGCATTGATTTCCCGGATTGCCAGATCCGCGCCGGTGAAGTTGTCCTTTGCATACCCTGCTGCAGGTCCGCTCAACGGCCCGGTATACCCGATCACCACTTCTTCCGCGGCGCCCGCCGACGGCCAGCCGATGCAGGCGAATGCAGCCATTATCACCAACAGTGTTTTTACAACTCTCATAGGTCGCCCCCTTCTTCTATGCTTCCGACTTTCTTCGTATTGCCGCGTCTGTCATCATGACGACACCGAGAACAGGGCACGCGCTTGCGTGTCTCGTCACGACGGCAGGTCACTGTTTCTGAAAAAGCGCTAACGATGTCTGTGTTGGAATCGGAAAATACGCGGAGTTGGCGGAGCAGTAAAAGATGTTAAAACGAGTTTCTTAGTATGGAAAATAACGCGTTTTTGTCAAGTGGAAAGTACGTTCTCTCCGGCCATTCATGCCCGGACGGAATGTGTCTTCGCCACGCA
>DSBH01000138.1 GCA_011056825.1 Deltaproteobacteria bacterium
GCATGATGTAACAGGTCATCGGTAAAAGGAAAATCATAGAGTGACGAGCAAGGGGCCTTCCTGCGGGAGGGTCCCTTTTTTTATGCCGCCGCCGACAGCGCGCAATCGCCGTTCACGGCGGGTAACGACCTTTAGTGCCTGTTTTCAGCAGCGTATTTGGCTATTGCCTGCTTCCCGCGGGATGTGATATAGGGACGCCCTATCAAAGCTGCCAGGAGTTATCAATGAACTACAAAGACACGTTGAATCTTCCCAAAACAGATTTTTCCATGAAGGCCAACCTTGCGGTTAAAGAGCCGGAAATGCTCAAAAAATGGGAAGAAATTAATATTTATTCAAAAATCCGCGTGGCCTCGCGGGGACGAAAACCCTATATCCTGCACGACGGCCCTCCATATGCCAACGGGGACATCCACCTGGGCACGGCGCTCAACAAGATCATCAAGGACATCGTCATCAAGTCGAAGAACATGGCGGGCTACGACAGCGTCTACGTACCCGGCTGGGACTGCCACGGCCTTCCCATCGAACACCAGGTTGACCAGCAGCTGGGAGACAAGCGGTACACCATGAGCCAGGCCGAAAAACGGCGGCTCTGCCGGACTTACGCCGAACGGTTCGTGAACATTCAGCGTGAACAATTCAAGCGATTCGGCGTCTTCGGCGAATGGGAACACCCCTACATAACGATGGATTTCGACTACGAGGCGACCACCGTGCGTGAATTCGGCAAGCTCCTTCTCGCTGGCGACGTCTACAAGGGGAAAAAACCGGTATACTGGTGCGCCTCCTGCAAAACGGCACTGGCAGAAGCGGAAGTGGAATACATGGATCATGAAACGCCTTCCATATACGTGAAATTCCCTTTTATTTCAGACCTGTCGGAAGTACTGCCCGAACTGGCGGGAGAAAAAGCAAGCCTGGTCATCTGGACCACGACGCCTTGGACGATTCCGGCCAACCTGGCCATCGCCCTCAAGGATGACTTCGATTACGCCGCCGTCAAAGTGGACGGCGAGGTACTTATTTTCGCCGAGGAGCTGACCGATTACTGCCTGGATGCCTTCGGCATGAGGAACAGGGAACATGAAGTACTGGCCGTTTTTCCGGGGGCGACGCTGGAAGGGCTGGCGTGCCGCCATCCCTTCATCGATCGGGAAAGCACCATTATTCTCGCCCCCTTTGTAACGCTCGACGCGGGAACCGGCTGTGTTCACATCGCACCGGGTCACGGCCAGGAAGACTACGAAATCGGTCTCGAATACGGGCTCGACGTGTACGCGCCGGTGGACGACGACGGAAAATTCACCGATGATGTCGACTACTTCGCCGGGCAATTCGTTTTCGACGCCAATGAAGCCGTCAATGAAAAACTCCTCGAATGCGGGGCGCTCCTGGGACGGGTGGATATAACACACCAGTACCCTCATTGCTGGCGCTGCAAGAATCCTATTATTTTCAGGTCCACTGAACAGTGGTTCATCTCGATGGACAAAAACGGGCTTCGCCGCAAGGCCCTGGAAGCCGTGAACAGCGTTTCCTGGCTTCCCTCCTGGGGCAGGGACCGCATTTACGGCATGATCGAGAACCGGCCTGACTGGTGCATTTCGCGACAGCGTTCCTGGGGTGTGCCGATCACCGTCTTCTACTGCGAACAATGTCACGAATACCTGGCTTCCCCCGAGATCCTGGACCATGTCGTCGATCTCATCGGGCATGAAGGCGCCGATGTGTGGTTCGAGCGGGAAGCGGTGGACCTGCTGCCCCCCGGCACGATCTGCCCTTCCTGCGGCGGCTCTTCCTTCACCAAGGAAACAAATATCCTGGATGTCTGGTTCGACTCGGGCGTCAGTCACGCGGCGGTCCTGGAAAACACCTCCCGGTGGCCCGACCTGTCGTCGCCGGCTGACATCTACCTTGAAGGCAGTGACCAGCACCGGGGATGGTTCCACTCGTCACTTCTTGAATCGGCGGGTACCAGGGGCCGCGCGCCCTATCGCTCGGTGCTGACTCACGGCTTTGTCGTGGATGGTGAAGGGAAAAAGATGTCAAAATCTCTGGGTAATTTTATAGACCCCCAGCAGATGGTTAACGCTTACGGCGCGGAGATTCTTCGGCTCTGGGTGGCCGCGGAAGACTACACCTCTGACATCCGGATCTCCGAGGAAATTCTCAAGCGCCTCGTCGAGGCGTATCGACGGATCCGCAATACGAGCCGCTACATACTCGGGAATCTCTATGATTTCGATCCCGACACGGACACCGTTCAGCCGCAAGACATGGAGGAAATGGACCGCTGGGCGCTGCACCGTCTTCAGGAGGTCATCGCCCGCGTCAGGAACGCTTACGAGCAGTTCCAGTTCCACATGGTTTACTACACGCTGTACAATTACTGCACCGTCGATTTAAGTTCCCTGTATCTCGATGTTCTGAAAGACCGGCTGTACACGTCCCGGCAGCAATCGAGAGAACGCCGGTCGGCCCAGACGGCGATGTATCGTATTCTGGACACCCTCGTGCGCCTGCTGGCGCCGGTGCTGACTTTCACC
The DNA here is from genome assembly GCA_011056825.1 of Deltaproteobacteria bacterium. GTDB lineage: Bacteria > Desulfobacterota > Syntrophia > Syntrophales > UBA2210 > MLS-D. The sequence goes on from DSBH01000138.1 coordinate 2,550, forward strand.
GGCGAAGAAATCTGGGCGGCAATGCCGGCCGGAGTCGACCGGGAAGAGAGTGTGCACATGAGCCTGTTCCCCGACGTGGACCGGAGCCTCCACGACGGTGAACTGGGAGAACGCTGGAAAACGCTCCTGGCCGTGCGGGCTGAAATATCAAAGGCCATCGAAGTCGCGCGCCGGGAAAAAATCGTGGGACATTCCCTGGACAGCAGCGTCACCCTGGCGGCGCCGGAAAAGCTCCGGGATTTCCTGCTGGAGCACCGGGACGACCTGGAACAGCTCTGCATTGTTTCAAATCTTGACGTGCTTCCCGGCGAACAAAACGGTGAAACCATTTTCAAAAGCACTGAATTTCAGGGTCTTGCCATCAGCGTCTCGAAAGCGCCCGGCGAGAAGTGTGAACGCTGCTGGCATTACAGTACAACGGTGGGATCCGATTCGGACCATCCGACCATCTGCCGGCGATGCTTCGCCAATCTTCCGGAAAACCCGTGACGGCGAGCGCGACAGGCCGGGGACGGATCGCGGTGTACCTGGCGGCGCTCCTGGTGGTTTTCGTCGACCAGGCAACGAAGTACGTCATACAAGCCACGATACCCCTGTATGAATCCCTGACCGTCATCGACGGGTTTTTCTCCCTCACTCACGTGCGGAATCCCGGCGCCGCCTTCGGTTTTCTCACGCAGGTTTCGCCCGCGTACCGTTTTGCCTTTCTTGTGACCGTCACCCTGGCGGTTATCGTCCTGATAATTTTTTTCCTGGAACGAAACAGGGAGGCAGGCGCGATTCTCAATGCCGCCCTTGCACTTGTACTGGGAGGAGCGGCGGGGAATCTCATCGACCGGGTAAGCCAGGGGGAAGTTATCGACTTTCTTGATTTTTACATCGGAACCTGGCACTGGCCGGCCTTCAATATGGCCGACTCCGCCATATCGGTCGGGGCATTCCTGCTTATTATCGACATGGTGATGCGAAAGAAAAAGGACTGACGCGGGGCCGTTTCCCGCCAATCCGCCACGCGCTTTCCGGAGACGGCGACTTTTTCGCGCGTTTTCCGGCATGGCACGATTCCTGTCCTGTTGTACGCGGCGGCACGCGCGGCGTCGTCAACGTTTCGGCTTCAGAATAATAACTTTCAGTGTCTGTCTGCCCCATTTAAGGGCGTCCTTGCGGCTGGCAAAAAAGACGTCGAGATGATCTCCCCGAATGGCTCTGCCCCGGTCCTGGACCTCGCCCCACCCGTAGCCGGGCACGTATATTTTGGTGCCGAAGGGATAGCGGGGATCGGCGGCTATGGTGCCTTTTTTCGCCCTGGCGCCGCTGGCGGTTATTCCCACCTTCTTGCGCTGCCCCTTAAGGGGGCCGTAGGCGTATACGGGCGGGCCGATGCAACCGTATTTCCGCTTCCAGCCACAGGATTCCGGCCCGGCATCGTAGGCGGTGACCACCATTGTCCGTTCGTACCGTTCATACCCTCGTCGTTTCGGGGAGGGGAAAAGACAGCAGCCCGCCAGGAATATAACTATCATCGAAATCAGGATTGTCAGCGTCGCCGCGCGCCGGGCGCCGAATGATCTCTCTGCGACCATGAATGTCGATGCCTCCTCTTCGAACGTACCCTGACCGGTGTCAATTCATCGTTTTTTCAAGCTTGTCCGGTATTTCCGAGGCCTGGGAGATAATCCTGTCCATGAGTTCGGCAACGGAGGGAATATCGTGCAGAAGCCCCGTGACCTGGCCCGCGGGCAGAACGCCTTTTCTCGTGTCCCCGTCCTCGGCGGCTATTCGAAGCATTTTGAACGCGTTGGCCAGGTAGGCCATCATTTTGGCGTTTTTCCACCCCGAGGCGAGTACGCCGATGAACAGTTTCATGTAGGGAAGCCCCAGCGATCGGGCGATATCGCGTGAATTCACTAATGCGGCAGGAAAATTCGGCCATCCGAGCAGGCCCTTCCGGTAGGACTTGACGGCGATCGGCGTCTTCATGGACCGGCATCCCAGACCATCGAAATAAGAACCGTAAATGGTACCCTCGATTGTTTTCTCCAGTGCCAACTGTTTGTAGACATCATGGAGCGGGCTCTCCTTTGTTCTCATGAAGGCCGTGCCCATCGCGATACCCTCTGCACCGAGGGAAAAGGCCGCCATCAATCCCCGGCCGTCAGCAATTCCGCCGGCGGCGATAACCGGTATTGAAACAGCGTCCGCCACCGCGGGGATCAGGACCAGGGAAGTGGCGTCTCCGCCGTGGGCCGCCGCTTCATGTCCCGTTACGACCAGCGCATCGGCTCCCTGTTTCTCGGCGCTTCGGGCATGCCGCTCGTTGACCACCGTGGCTATGACCTTGCCGCCGTATTCATGAGCGGCCTTTGCAAGCCAGTCGCCCTTGCCCAGGGCAAAATTGATCACCGGCACCTGTTCCTCCAGGAGCACACGGGCATTTTCATGCGCCCCGGGAAACATGAGTGTCGCGTTGGCGCCGAAGGGCTTGTCGGTGAGGCTTCGTATCTCCCGAATGGCCTGCCGGGTTTCCGTGGTATTAAGGGGACCCGTGGCAAGAATGCCCAAGCCTCCGGCGTTGGACACCGCCGCCACCAGGGAAGGAACGCTGACCCAGCTCATGCCGGAAAGCATGATGGGATACTGTGTGCCGAAGAGCTCCGTAATACGGGTTTTCATAATGAGATACTCCTTTCACAGATTGAAATGTCAAAACCGTGGTCAGTTACCGGCCGCAATGTTTACTTTTCGTCGGGAACGGTCATAAAGCATTTTGACGAGATAATTTGAAAAAACGGCGCAACTGCTGTTTCTGATGATTCTCCTTACATCGTTCCTCCCTATCTTGACCGGTGCTCCTGCCGGGAGCCGGCCTCCGCTCCGTTCCACCAAGGCCAGTGTCTCGACGGCCATAAGCAGCGGCCAGAGACAAAAAAGGCGGTACCGGACGAAACGGCGCGGAATATCCAGCACATACCGAATCGCTTCATCGAGGTTCTCCATCGCCGCGCCGACAAGCCTTCCCAGCACGGACCCGGCCGCGCGGTCGTCCTCGGCGAAACCATTACGCGGATCGATTCCCGCATCAAGAAAAAAAGAACGGGGCACGTAGCACCACCCCCGTTCACGGTCTCCCTGAAAATCCTTGGCGATGTTCGTCATCTGCAGACCGAGGCCGAAGGCGACACTGCGCGCGTTAAGACGTTCGAAGAGCTTCTCTGAAACGCGCCGTCCGGTGGTCGAACCGCCGAAGAATAGCGATGTTATCATCAATCCCACCGTGCCCGCCACATAATAGCAGTACCGTTCCAGTTCCTTCC
>DSBH01000076.1 GCA_011056825.1 Deltaproteobacteria bacterium
GCGATGCCTTCCCGGCGTCGGTTCCTTTCATTTGTAATGCGAGTTTTTCGAAATCGGGCACGATGAGGGCGGTACAATAGCGTCTGCCGTCGCCGACAAGCATGGCCTGGTCGATGTAACGCTTCGACATGAGCGCCTCTTCGATGGGCCGGGGTGCGATATTTTTTCCTCCCGCCGTAACGATAATGTCCTTTTTCCGGTCCGTGATGGAAAGAAACCCTTCGTCGTCGAAGCCGCCTATATCGCCTGTCTTGAACCAGCCGTCGTCCGTGAAAGACTCCCTGGTTTCCCGCGGCAGATTCCAGTAGCTTGAAAATACCTGTGGCCCCTTCGCCAGTATTTCTCCGTCGTCGGCGATTTTTTCTTCCGTGTCGACGACGGGGCGTCCCACCGTGCCCGGCTTTATACGCAGGCGGTACCCGATGTGTCGGTACGCGATGGAAAGCTTCAGCGCTCTCAGGGGACCGGCGAAGGGGCTGAGACCCCGGGCTTGTGATTCCACCATGACATCGACGAGCCATTCGATCATCCGGTTGTCCCGACGGGTCAGGTTCTCTTCGAGAAGGTCGATGAATTCAGGTTCATTAAAATTAAGCACGGCGCAGGTTTCAGTGAGACCGTAACCCTCGTTGAGTTGTATGCCCAGCGACCTGATGAAGTTGCACACCTCTTCGGGGAGCCTGCCCCCGCCGGAGACTCCCAGGACAAGCCTGTCCAGGCCGGCAGTGTTCTTTATCCGGCTGAAGACCAGGCGATCGGCGACGGCGAGTTTCAGCGTATCCCATTGGTTCAGGGCTTTTCCCGTCGCCATTGATTCGGCGTATTTTGTGCCGGCGGCCACGGCCCGATTGAACAGTGCGCGGGCGCGAGGCGACAGGGATTCCGCCCGTGATTGCACCGTGTCGTAGAGTTTCTCGAAGAAACGGGGAATACTGATGATCACGTTCGGCCGGATTTCACGGATATCGCGTGCCAGTGTTTCATAACTCTCGGCGAAAACGAGAACACCGCCGAGATGAAGTCCTCCCACGTGATAATCGGTGGTCCTTCCGTAGACATGGCAGAGAGGAAGATGTACCAGGTGAACGAGATGGAGGTTCCGTTCTTTCTGGCGCCTGACGAGCGTCGAATGAGACGACTGCCGCACGTTGGCCATCCAGTTTCCCTGCGTGAGGACGACGCCCTTGGGGTTCCCTGTCGTGCCCGAGGTGTAAATGATCGACGCCGTGTCATGGGGGTCCACGGAATCGATCATGTCTTCAAGTTCCCGCACGGACATGTGCCCACGGCCGCGTTCCATGATTTCGGAAACAGTATGTAAATTATCCGGCCGGCCGCCGCTCCAGGGTTCCATGATAATGACCGTTGACAGGGGCACTCCATCTTGCCTGAGACGAAGCGCGAGCTCGGCCTTGTCGACGGTTGAGACAATGAGTGCCCGGGCGCCGCTGTCTTTTATCATGAAGGCGAGTTCGGTTTCGGTGAGTGTGGAATAGAGGGGAACCCCTATACCTCCCGCCGCCTGTATCGCCTGGTCGGCAACGATCCACCAGGGGCGGCTTTCCGAAAACAGCGCGACGCGGTTACCCTTTTCCACGCCCAGGGACACGAGTCCCCTTCCGAAATCAAGGACCTGTTCCCGGACGATTTTCCAGGTCATATCGTGGTACGTCCCGGTCAGACGACCCGCCCTGTCGAATTTCGACGACAGGAAACGCTGGTCATCATCCTGGTGAAGGGCCTGTCGGTGAAAGAGCCCGCAGAGAGTATCCTTTTCGAACATCGTGAATAAATCCGGCCGACGCGATCCCGTGAAACAGACACTGCGGCGGCCGGGCGAACCTCCTTTGTCTTTTCGATTCAGGCTTTGAAGGTAAGTTTCGTGCCGCTCATGTTCAGAATAAAATGGTCCGGCATGGCCTGTTCCACGGCCATAACCGCATTTCTTCCGGTACAGTGGCAGGGGATCACGTAATCGGGATTCAGGGCGATGAGCGCGTTGACCGTTTGCGGAATGATCTGCTCGAAATACGGACCAGACAGGTGAAATCCACCCATGACGGCATGAACCTTGTCGACGCCGGTAACCTTTTTCGCGTAGGTAACCGTGTTTATGATGCCCGCGTGAGCGCAGCCGGATATGACAACGAGCCCTTTCCCTTTGAGGTTCATAACGATGGCCGAATCATCCTCGATGGGATCCCACTCCGCGACGCCGTCTTTTTCGCGACGGGCGATAGGAAAACCCTTTTCAAAATCATTTGTTCGTTCGATTTCGCCGAGGAACAGGGCGTTCCCTCCTGTAAGCGGAATCGGCGCTTTCGTTGCGACGGCCCTGATATTCAATCTGTCGAGATCTTCACGGGAAAATCGGGGAAAATACAATTTAAAATCGGGAAAGGGTTCAAGATAGCGGGGCGATTCGAACGCGGCGGGATGACAGACGAGATCGATGCTGTCGGCGTCGATCATCGCACGGATCGCTTCGAGGCCGCCGGTATGGTCGCTGTGTCCGTGGGAAAGTGCCAGGACTTCGATATCGTTCATCGTGACGCCCAGGGCTTTCGCGTTATAGGCGGCGCCCTGGGGCGAAAAACCAAAATCGAAAAGCAGGGTCCTCCGTTCATCGGCCGCCGTGGTCGTCACGAACGCCGAAAAACCGTGTTCAGCCTGAATGGAATTCTTGATCTCGCCGTCTTTCAGGGCCGAGGCCCTCGATATGATGTCAGAATTGTCCTGTGCCGTTATCTCAATGTAATTGTCCTGCAGGGTCACCACTTCAACGACGTCAACTTCCTTGAGCGTAAAACCTGTTTCCATGAGTTCCTCCTTTTCATGATATTCACGAAGAACCGCCCGTGTTCCGGGCGGGGCGGAAAAGGTCTCCCGAAAGGCCTTGCCGAAGTATATACGCGACATCACGTCACGAGCGGCTTTGCCGTATCATTCAAGGCCGCTCGAACCGTCGCGTTTTTCAGGTGAGAGGTTTTATCGTGATATCGACGATTTCAAAACGTCTCACTCCACCAGGCGTTTTGACCGAAACCGTATCTCCCACCTCCTTGCCGATGATCGCTTTGCCGATGGGTGAAGTCACGGAAATTTTATTTTGGTCTATATCGGATTCATAAGGGCCGACCAGCACATATTCAATCGTTTCTTCCTTGATTGTGTCCTCCAGAATAACGGTTGAACCAAACACGACCCGCTCGTCGGTCAGGTAGTTCGGGTCGATTATTTCCGAAGTCGCCAGCTTGTTTTCAATTTCCTGTATTTTACCCTGGATGAAAGACTGCTGCTCCTTGGCGGCTTCATACTCGGCGTTTTCCGATATATCGCCGTGAGCCCGCGCTTCCTCGATGTGCCGGATGTTCTCGGGAACCGACACTCTGCGCAAGTGATCCAGGTCTTTTTTTAATTTATCGTATCCCGGCTTCGTGATCGGGATTTTCTGCATGTCGTGTCTCCCCCTACTCGTATTAGTCTGATTTCGCTGTTTTTTTCTTTTGTTTTAAGGCGGCCTTAGCCAGTTTCTTTTCGATCTTGGCTTGTTCCTTGGCCGCCTTGGAATCAACCGACGGTCTACCGGTTTCCGTGCCCGCTGTTTCTTCCCCCGGACTCCCTGACGGCAGTTCACTTTTCCGTTCCGTCGGCTGGGAATGAGCGGCTTCAGCGGCTGCCTTCCGTTTCCGCCTGGCCCGTTCTATAAGATACTCGGCGAACTTTCTGCCGAACTGGCCTATGAAACCAGCCACGAGCACAACAATGACCCACGTTGCCACGTCAACCAGGGAAATCGTTCTCAGAATTGAAAGAATATTGTCCATAACACGTTGGTTTTTCTTTGGCAATGGCCATGGATTTCACGACATAGGGGCCTCGACATGTCCGGTTATTATCGTGGTTGCGCCATGACGCGGTCTTCTATCATCTGCACCAGGCCGGCGATATCATTTATGTCGTACCAGGGAACACCCCGGTCCTGTTGACGGTCGCCGGCGACGGCCAGCAGTCCGTCTTCTTTCGTGCACAGGGGGCCGTGCTTCGCGGCCGCGAGGGACACCTCGATCTTGGGGAAGGGGTTTTGCTTGAAGCCTTCCACCAGGATGATATCGGCGTTGTGAAGATACCGGTCGACCAGTTCTGATATATCATACTCTTTTTCGGCGTCTTCCACGAGCGCCACAACGTGCGGAGAGGCGATAACCGTCGCCGCGGCGCCGGCGTGTCGGTGGCGCCAGCTGTCCTTTCCCTCGTGATCGATGTCGAAACCGTGGCGGTTATGCTTGATGGTGGCCACGCGGTATCCCCTGTTTTTCAGGGCGGGGATCAGCCGCTCGATGAGCGTTGTCTTGCCTGAATTTGACTTTCCCACTATCGACAGAATTGGTATCATATTTTTTTCCGACCGGTCAAAAGGTTTGCATAGCGCAACCAGGGGCGCATTTCCGGCGTTCCTCCCCCCTCGGACACTACCTGCAGGATCTTCCCGTTGTTGATGCTGATGGAACCCGCGAGGTGATTCACCGGCGTTTCCTCGAGTAACAGAGGATCAAGAGGTGTCGACGGTCCCATGAGGACGACATGCCTGGCGCCGCTTGTCCGATCAAGTATCGCTTCGATGGTTCCGTTCAGCAGGGAAGTAGCCGTGACAAGCGCCACCGAAGCGCTCTCGAGGATTTCGTTGTGTTGCCGCTCTTCCCTGAAACCGGGACGGCGCGGATCGAGTTCCAGTATAAAAAGTTCCGCGCCCGTCGCCTCGATCCGTTTCACCAGGGGGCCGAAAAATCCCACCATGGCGACCCGGTCGTCGGCGGTAAGCTCTATCAGGTCGATAGCATCTTCTTCGGTCTCCGGAGGATCAGGACGCAGAATCGCATTTGCCGTCGCGAGTCCCAGGGTTTTTTCCAGGGATGTCGTTCCCTCTGACAGAAGCTCCAGCAAAACGGCGGCTTTTTCCCCTACCAGCGTTCCCGCCCGCCTGAAGACAGTGCATCCCGGTTCCATATCGTTTCTGAGAACGGCCGCAAGCCCGAGACGATCATCATCGACAACAACCCCGGCGTACCCCAGGCCGATCCGCACATCCGTAACGGTCGCGCCAGGAGCCGCTTTCAGGGCCTGTTCAACAATCATTTGAGCGGTGAATCCGGGTGCTGTCATGAGCATGTTCCTGTTATGATCTTGTACCTGAGCGTAATGATCCGGTCAAGAGAAGAAGCTGCGTTGATGGCCTAGTCTCCGCGCGTTTTCCGCCGGCGATGGTGAAGAAAATTGCCGGAACTCTGCCGAACCGGGAAAATAATTTTACAAGCGCAATTCAAACAAGAGAAAAAGAAAATCACGCCCCCGATACATAAACAGCGAGAATAACCAAAAAGAACAAATAGTCGCCAATAATAACCTTTCGCGACCAAAATAAACTAAGCTAAATACCTGAAAAATTTAGGTATTTACGGTTTTGGTGTATTGACACTCGTCCCTTTTTTTACGATAATTTTTCTAACTGGGAGTGCTACTGGGATCATCATTAAACGTGTCGGATCGCAAGTCGAGAGTAGCATCATTGGTAAAAAGCATAAACCACAACCACCATAACGAGAGCTTTGAATAATCGCCTATTCCCCAGTGTTCCCCCTTCGGGGCAAATTTTTTCAGGATTTTGGAGTCTACTGCTGGCCGATAATCCGCACCGAAAGCGTTTTTACTGCTATGACTGA
>DSBH01000308.1 GCA_011056825.1 Deltaproteobacteria bacterium
CGACAGGAAAAACCTGAAACCCGCAAAACCGTTCCCCTGAATCCGCGATTGGTTTTCTGTAGAGCACGTTATTAATTCATCTTATTGAGCCATCAGTATGCAACGTCAGAGTGAGACCTTTTAATAATGTTCCTTCCCATCATTCTATAGTACCCGTAAAGGTGAATCAGGAAATATTTAAAAACACTGGATACCGGCCTGCGCCGGTATAACGTCATTACTTGTTTCGTAAGGTTCTTCAAAGATTTCACCGTATGAAACGTCGAAGGATATAACAGAGATGGTGCAGACGCCCGGACTTCGACAGAGCTTCCCCCCATTTGCCCCGGTCATCCTCGTGTGCCCCGCAGGGGTAGAGTCCTTCGACGGAGCTCAGGAGAAACCTCTGCCGAAGGATAGACCGGGCAAGAAGGAGCCGGACAGTATATGCCGTGCCGAATTAACGGCGTGTTGCGCTGTCTGTACCATGAACAGGCTAACCCAATCGCGGTTTTTGGGCGTCAATCATCGATTGTTTTTGCGAAAAAGGTGTGTTAATAAACATTAAAGATCGTAAGCAACTCTGAAAAATGCCGCGACCGGAGAAGTTTTCGGCGGCCCGTCTTTACCAAGGGAATCCGTTGAAGCTATATGAACGGTTTTTAAGAAAACAAGGAGGAGAAGAGGGATATGAACATCGTTGTTGCTTACAGGAGCTCGAAACTCGCAATGAAAATGCTGGACACGGCCATCGAACACGCGAAAAATTACAATGGAACTATTTTCGTGGTGACGTCCCTCGAAGGCGGTTCGAAACAGGATGTCGACGAAGTGAACGAAGCTCGCGACTCACTCGAACACGCGAAGAAACGAATCGAAAAAGAAGGCATTGCCTGTGAAACCCACCTTCTTGTTCACGGCCTCTCGGCGGGTGAAGATATCGTGGAATTCGCGAAGGAGAAAAAGGCTGAAGAGATTATCGTCGGGGTCCAGAAGAAATCAAAAGTCGGCAAGTTTCTCATGGGATCAACGGCACAGCACATCATCCTGAGCGCACACTGCCCCGTGATAGCCGTAAAATATTAAAGACTTTTCCGTTTTGTACCGTCCGCCCGCGAAGACGCGGTTCGCCGCGCGTCACGGTCATGGCGTTCGCCCTTTGCCTGTTTGTTCAGGAAAGGGCTTTTTTATGCGTTTCTGTCTCCGGTTCGAAAATGCCGGGCTGCTTTTCGAATAACCGGCGAAAGAGGGCGGTTTCCACGCGGAAAAACGGTTTTGACTTGATAAATTACGTTACCGGTTGTAGTAATACGGGCTGCTTGAAGTTACGAAGATTCTGGAGGATTAGTGAACAATGTACTGGGACCGGTCGACAGAAACCATGGAACGAGACACCCTCGAGTCGTTGCAACTGGAACGGCTGAAGAAAACGGTCGAAGCCGCCTCGCGGTCGGAATTTTACAAGGATCGCTTTTCGAGTAACAATTTTGATCCCGCCGGCATCAGCTCGCTTGACGATATTCGTAGAATCCCTTTCACCACGAAAGACGACCTGCGGGAGTCCTGGCCCTACGGATGCGTCGCCGTCCCGAAAGACCGCCTGGTAAGGCTTCATTCATCGTCGGGGACGACCGGCCGGGCCACCGTTATATTTCACACGGCGCACGATCTCGACGCCTGGACGGACATTCTGGCGCGGGCCATGTACATGACGGGCATGAGAGAATCCGACGTGTTTCAGAACATGATGACCTACGGCCTCTTCACGGGCGGCCTGGGATTTCACTACGCAGCGGAGAGAATAGGCGCGCTCACCATTCCCGCCGGAGCCGGCAACAGCAAGCGGCAGATACAGCTCATGAAGGACTTCGATACCACGGTGATTCACATCATTCCGAGCTACGCGCTTCATCTGACGGAAGTCTTCGAAGAAGTGGGTGTGGACCCCCGGAAGGACACCAGCCTGCGCATAGCCTTTCTCGGCGCGGAGCCCCACTCGGAAAAGACCAGGCAGAAAATACAGGAATATTACGGGGTGGACGCCTTTAATTCATACGGGCTGTCGGAAATGAACGGTCCCGGCGTCGCCTTCGAATGTCCCGAAAAACAGGGAATGCACATCTGGGAGGACAATTATTTCGTCGAAATTATCGATCCCGACACGCTGGAGCCCGTCAGGGAAGGCGACGAGGGAGAGCTGGTATTGACGACGCTCAGGCGCGAAGGCATGCCCATCCTCCGATACCGCACGAAAGACCTCACGCGGTTCGTTCCCGGTCCCTGCAGTTGCGGCAGAACTCACCGCCGGATATCAAGAATCACGGGACGGACCGACGACATGCTGATCCTGAAGGGCGTTAATATTTTTCCCATCCAGATAGAGAAAAAACTCATGGAGATTCCAGGTGTGGGCAACAATTTCCTTATTATCCTGGAGCGGGAGGGATACAACGATCTGATGATTGTGCGAGTTGAAGTGCTCAGGGAGTTCTTTTCGGGCAACCTGAAACAACTGGAACAGTTGCGCCGGAAGATTACGGAAGAACTGCGGAGCGACATACTGATCACCCCCCGGGTCGAACTGGTGGAACCGAACACACTGCCGAAAACGGAAGGGAAAGCCGTCCGGGTCATAGACAACAGAAAGGATTGAACAGAATGATCGCCAATCAGATTTCCATTTTCGCCGAAAACAAGCCGGGCCGCCTGTCGAAGGTGACGTCCCTGCTGGCGGCCGAAAAGATCAACATCCGGGCCATAACCATTTCCAGCTCCGACGAATTCGGCGTTATCAACATGCTGGTCGACGACCCGGAGAAAGCCCGCCGGGCGCTCGCGGAAGCGGGGCTGACGGTAAATCTCAAGCCGGTCGTCGCCGTTGTTATTCCCGACCGGCCGGGCGGACTTGATCTGTTGATACGGGTGCTCTCCGACCAGGGAGTAAACATCGAGAACGCCTATGGATTCGTTCTGGAAAGCCGGGAGAAAGCGGTTTTCGTCGTAGAGGTGGAACAGGTAGAAAAAACGCTCGAGATACTGGAAAAAAACAAGTTCAAGACTCTCGACGCCGAGGCCCTCGCGGCAATCGAGCCGTTTCATTACATGAAGTATTAAATATCGAGAAGGGGATTTCCACATGGCCCACGAAGACGCGGGGCACTACGCCGGGAAACACCCGGAAGGAACCAGGATGGATCCGGAAATCGCCGACGCCGTCAGGGCGGCGGCGCGCGACGGGAAGGTCGGGTGCGCAGCGGCCCACGCGATCGCGCGCGAACTGAACGTTGAGCCGGAACAAGTTGGAGTCACTATAGATCTCCTGGAATACCGCATAGAGCGGTGCCAGTTGGGGCTTTTTGGCTACGGCCTTAAAAAAGGGATCGTCGAGCCGGCCGACCCGGTCGATCCAGACCTTAAACAGGCCGTCGAGGAAGCGGCTCCCGGCAACAGGATAACCTGCGCCGCCTGCTGGGAAATCGCGAAACGGTTCAACCGCCCCAAGATGGCGGTCGCGGCGGTCTGCGAGGCCCTGTCCGTAAAAATAAAAGAGTGCCAGCTCGGATCGTTCTGATGGCGACAAGATATGCCGGCGGCTTCTCGGCGGCGCAATCCCGTTTATCGCGTGGATTGTTCAGACATTCATCGGTAATTGCCGACATGACCGGGCCGGACGCAGGATAACGGAAGGAGAGACGAACAATGACAAAGATGAGCTACACCAGCAGTGACGGCATAGCCCGGATCACCCTCGACGACGGCAAGATGAACGTGATGAACTGGGAATTTTTTACCGAGCTTAATGACTGTCTCGACCAGGCACTCTCGGACGGGTCGCGGGTTCTTGTTTTTACCGGCAGGCCGGGCGTTTTCTCGGCCGGGCTCGACCTCAAACTCCTGCCGACCCAGTCATTCGAAGAACAGCTGCGTTTCCAGTGGACCTTTGCCGAGACCATGCTCCGGGTCTATCTCTTTCCGCTTCCCACGATCGCCGCCTACGCGGGGCACGCCGTCGCCGGCGGGGCCATCCTTTCCTACGCCTGCGACCGCTACATGGCGGGCGACGGTTCCTTCATCATCCAGATCAACGAGGTGGCGAACAAAATGATGCTGCCCACCTGGATCACCCTTATCTGCCGTTCATCCATTCCGCCGCAATTCTGGAAAGAAGCGCTTCTGCACGCCCGGGCCTATTCGCCGCGGGAGGCATTCGAAAAAGGCATCGTGGATGATCTTGTCGCTGAAGGAGACGACGTCCTCGAGGCCGTCGGGAGAACGGCCGCTGAACTCATGAGGCTCGACGGCAAGGCCTACGCCGCGACGAAATCGTGCCTGCGCCGGGACGAAGCCGCTCACGCGATGGACGTTTTCGACAAAGAACTCGCGGGATGGCTCATACAGATACCCTGATGAACGGGCCGGAAAAACGACGGAATCCCGACGGGAGGGTGACTTCGTGGACACACTGCTTTCGGATCTTAAAATCCTGGATTTTTCCACCCTGCTGCCCGGGCCCTTCGCCACCATGGTGCTTGCCGACCTGGGCGCCGACGTGGTCCGCGTTGAAGCGCCCGACCGGCCCGACCTGAACCGGCTCATTCCGCCCTACGTGGATGAAAGGCAAAGCATATCCTGTTATCACGCCTACCTGAACCGCAACAAGCGGTCCATCACGCTTGACCTGAAAAAACCGGAGGCGGCGACTGTCGTCGAACGGCTTGTCGGTGAATATGACATTCTCCTGGAGCAATTCCGTCCCGGCGTCATGGCGCGGCTCGGACTTTCGTACGAGCGCCTCTCATCAATCAACCCGCGGCTTATCTATTGCTCACTCACCGGGTACGGCCAGACGGGGCCGATGGCCGGCCGCGTCGGTCATGATATAAATTATCTTGCCCTTGCCGGGATCATGGCGTCGACGGGGAGAAAATCGACAGGGCCCGTCCCGCCGGGCGTCCAGGTGGCGGATATCGGGTCGGGCGCGAACAACGCGGTGATCGCCATTCTCGCCGCCGCTCTCTATCGAGCGAAAAGCGGCAGGGGACAACATATCGACGTATCCATGACGGACGGGCTTTTCCCCTTCCACGCCGTGTCGGGCCTGAAAGAACTCTACGGCGAAGAGCCCTGTTCGTTTGAAACGGAACCGTTGAACGGCGGATCACTCTATGATTTTTACGAGACCGCCGACGGGCGCTACCTCGCGTGCGGGGCGCTGGAGCAGGAATTTTTCGAGTCCTTTTGCCGCGCTGTCGGCCTGGAGGAACTCGCGGAAGCGACCGTTCTGCAGCCGGGGCACCTTGAGGAGTCAAAGAAAAAGATCGCCGATGTCATACGAACCCGGACCATGAACGAGTGGATGGACCGTTTCGCCGGCGTCGAGACCTGCGTCGAGCCGGTTCTGACGTTTTCCGAGGCGGTGGAGACGGAACAGGCGCGGGCCAGGGGAATTATCGTGAACGTCCCCGGCCCGGACGGAAAGGAACTGCCGCAGATCGCGCACCCCGTCAAATACTCCGTCTGCGCCCCGAGGTACGATCGGGCGGGATGCGCGCCGGGGAAAGACACCCGCGGGATACTGCTTTCACTGGGCTACGGCGCGGGCGAAATCGACGACATGGAAACCCGCGGCGTGTTCGGAACCACGACATAACAGAAGAGAGGCCTCACACCGGACAGAGCTCGCACATCGCGGCGACCGGTTTTGATTTTTTCCGTACTGTTTACGGAGAAACCACGAC
>DSBH01000159.1 GCA_011056825.1 Deltaproteobacteria bacterium
AATCAGGCCTGACCACGAAGCAGGTGCTCGCCGTTCCCATCATGCACGGCGGCAAGGTCAAGGGCGTCATCCAGGTCATCAACAAGAAGAGCGGCGGCCGTTTCACCGAAGAAGACCGGAATGCCGTGGAAGAAATGGCAAAGGTCCTGGGGCTTGCCTTTTACAACCACGAGCGGATCAAACAGAAAAAGAAATCGAAGTTCGACTATCTCACCAGGGCCGGCCTCATCTCGGTGGAAGACCTGGAAAAGGCCTGGGGCAACGCGAGAGAAAACCGGGAGACGATCGAACAGCACCTGATGAAACAATTCAAGATATCGAAAGACGACATCGGGAAATCGCTCAGCGAGTTCTACCAGTGTGAATTCGTTCAGTTCAGCGACAAGACCGCGACTCCCTACGACCTTCTCAAGAACCTGAAGGAAGAATATCTCCGCAGGGAATTGTGGGTTCCCCTGGAACGGCAGGAAGGCAAGATCCGCATCGCCATCGACGATCCGAACAACATCATCAAGCGGGACATGATCGAAACTCTGCTCAAGACGCGCAACGTCATCTACGACGTGGCGCTCTATGAAGACATTGTTCAATTTATCAACCATTTCTACCAGTCCGGGGACGTTTCAGGCAGCATTTCCGATATCATCGGCAAACTCGACAGCGACGAAGAGGAAGGGGAGTTCGCCGATGACGAGGGCATCACCGAGTCTGACAGCATCATCATGCAGCTGGTAAACCGGGTCATTAACGACGCTTACACGCGGAACGCCTCGGACATCCATATTGAACCCAGCAGCATCAAGAAGAACGTCGAGGTCCGCTACCGCGTGGACGGAGCGCTCATGGTCTACCAGACGGTCCCCTTCAGCTACCGGAATGCCATGGTGTCAAGGATCAAGATCATGTCAAATCTCGATATCACGGAGCGACGGATTCCCCAGGACGGCAAGATCAAGTTCAAGCGTCCCCGCGGGGAGGAAATCGAGCTCCGCGTGGCCACGATACCGACACAGGGCGGAATGGAAGACGTCGTCATGCGTATTCTCGCCAAGGGCGAAACCATGCCCCTGGAAGACATGGGACTGTCGCAAAGTAACTTCAACGGACTGGTCGACAAGATTCTCAAAAAACCCTACGGCATGTGCCTCGTGGTCGGTCCTACAGGATCGGGGAAAACGACCACCCTTCACGCGGCCCTTCATTACATCAACACACCGGACACGAAGATATGGACAGCCGAAGACCCCGTTGAAATCACCCAGTACGGGCTGCGACAGGTCCAGGTAAATCCCAAAATCGGGTTCGATTTCGCCGCCGCAATGCGCGCTTTCCTCCGGGCCGACCCCGACGTCATCATGGTGGGTGAAATGCGCGATTACGAAACGGCGAAAACCGGCGTCGAGGCATCCCTGACCGGGCACCTCGTCTTCAGCACACTGCACACCAACAGCGCTCCGGAAACCATCGTGCGGCTTCTCGACATGGGCATCGACCCGCTCAACTTCGCCGACTCCCTCCTGGGCATTCTCGCACAGCGGCTCGTGCGGACCCTCTGCAAGGCCTGCAAGGAACCCTATCATCCCACCAGGGAAGAATACGACGAGCTGGCGGAAAATTACGGCGAGGAGCTCTTCGCTCAACTTAATGTCCCTTACGACGACAACCTTACGTTTTACCGGGCCAAGGGCTGCAACGCCTGCGACGGAACGGGATACCGGGGACGCATGGGCATTCACGAACTGCTGGTTTCAACGCTTGAAATCAAGGAATTGATTCAGAAAAAGGCGTCGGTGGAAGAAATTCGCCAAAAGGCGATCCATCAGGGAATGCGGACACTTCTTCAGGACGGTGTTGAAAAGGTCCTTCAGGGGAAAACCGATTTCGCCCAGGTACGGCGCGTGTGCATCAAGTAAGTGAAACAGGCGGAGAAGGGATTATTCTTTCTTCAGCCGGTCCTTCCAGATACTGATCATATTCAGGGCGTCAAGGGGAGTCACGGCGTTCATATCGATTTCCGCGAGTTCACGCAGAACCCTGTCTTCTTCCGTGATAAAAAGACTCAACTGGCCGGGGTTCTTTCGCCTGCCCAGCCCGTCGCCGCCCGCGATTTTCGGCTGGCCCGCGTCGTCAAGTTCTCCCTGTTCCAGGTTGTGCAGGACCTCACGTGCCCGCACGATGACGGCCTCAGGAACACCGGCGAGCCGAGCAACCTGGATGCCGTAACTCCGGTTTGTTCCACCTTCCACGATCCTGCGCAGGAAAATGACCCGGTCGCCCCACTCCTTGACGGCGATGCTGTAATTTTTCACGCCCTCCCTGGTGCGGGCGATATCGGTCAATTCGTGGTAATGCGTGGCAAAAAGCGTTCTCGCCCCGATCCGCTGGGTATCGTGAATATACTCGCTCACGGCCCAGGCAATGCTGAGTCCGTCGAAGGTGCTGGTCCCCCGACCCACTTCATCGAGCAGAATCAGGCTCCGTGCCGAAGCATTTCTGAGAATAGACGCCACTTCCATCATCTCCACCATGAACGTGCTCTGGCCGCGCGCGAGACTGTCTCCCGCGCCGACGCGGGTGAAAATCCGGTCAGCCACGCCGATCTCGGCGGACCGGGCCGGCACGAAGCTTCCCATCTGGGCCATGAGCACGATGAGAGCCGTCTGCCGAATGTAGGTGGACTTGCCCGCCATGTTCGGCCCCGTGATGATAAGAAAACGGTTGGACGAGCGGTCGAGAAACGTGTCGTTGGCAACGAACCCGTCCTCGAGGTTCATGCGCTCCACCACGGGATGCCGCCCGTCGGTGATGACGATCCGGTCCTCGTCGTTCACTCGTGGACAGCAGTACCCGTACTGGTCCGCAGCCTCCGACAGCGAGGCCAGGACATCCAGGTCAGCGATGAGCCTGGCTGTTTTCTGAATGCGACTGATTTCTCGGCCGATCCGCCCCCTGATGTCTGTAAAAAGTTCGTACTCTCTGATTTTCCGGCGCTCCTCCGCGTTGAGCACCTTTTCCTCGTATTCCTTCAACTCTTCATTTATATAACGTTCCGCGTTGACCAGCGTCTGCTTTCTCACGTAATCAGCCGGAACCAGACCGGTATTCGTTTTCGTAATCTCAATGTAATAACCGAACACCGAGTTGAACCCGATTTTCAGGCTCCCGATGCCTGTTTTGCGTCGCTCCCGCTCCTCCATTGAAGCGATCCAACGCTTGCCGTCGGTAGAAAGTGACACCAGTTCGTCGAGCTCGGCGTCGTATCCCGATCGTATCAGGTATCCCTCGCGTATAGTGGCCGGCGGATCATCCACGATGCTCTGTTCGACTAATTCGACCACGTCACCTACGTCGTCTATCGATGAAGCGATGGCCGACAGCAGTGGAGATTCACTTTCTTTGACAAGTTCCCTGACGCCCGGAACCGCTGCCAGCGACTTACCCAGCGCAGACAGATCCCGGCCATTGGCAATGCCCATCGCCACCCTGCTTCCCAGGCGTTCAAGATCGTACACGTCAGCAAGCAGGCCCCGAAGGTCCGCCCGCTGAAGCTGGCTACGTTTGAGTTCCGACACGGCGGCAAGGCGCTCACCGATGCGCTCGGATGAAACCAGAGGATAAGCCATCCATCGACGCAGTTTCCTGCCTCCCATGGCGGTAACGGTTTTATCCAGCACGTGAAAGAGCGTTCCTTCTTTTCGATCACCCTGGATCGTGGTGAAGAGTTCGAGATTCCGGCGGGCCGTCTCGTCGAGCACGAGAAAGTGGCGTGGATTATACCAGGACAGACGGTTGATATGGTCCAGTCCTTCCTTCTGTGTCTCCCGCACGTAACGAAGGAGAGCGCCGGCTGCCCTCGCGGCGGCATGATGACCTTCGAAATCAATATCTTCCAGCGCTTCCTCAGAGAAATGGCCCCGCAATAATGCCATGGCGGAATCAAAATCGAAAGCGGCGGGATTCATCCTGGTCACCAGCGCGTCCCGTCCCGTTTCGCTGAAATCGTCCTCGCCGCCTTCGCAGAGAACAAATTCCCTGAATCCCAACCCCTCAATTTCGTTGGCGAAATCATCCCGCTCGTCCATCTCGGCCACATGAAACTCGCCCGTCGAAAGATCGAGAAAGGCCAGGCCGTACTTTCCGTTTTCGACGAACCAGGAGGCGAGAAAATTATTTTCCTTGGCGGAAAGGCTGTCCGGATCAGTGACCAGTCCCGGCGTTACGACCCGCACGACCTCGCGCCTGACCACGCCTTTCGCTTCCTTCGGGTCTTCCACCTGTTCACAGACAGCCACCTTGAATCCGGCGCTGATCAGGCGAGACAGGTACCCTGAGGCCGCGTGGTAGGGAACTCCGCACAGGGGAATACGGTCCGCCTGGTTTTTATTACGGGACGTAAGGGTGATTTCAAGGACTTTCGACGCTATCTCGGCGTCTTCGAAGAACATCTCGTAAAAATCGCCCATGCGGAAAAACAGGATACAGTCAGGGTACTGTTCCTTGATGTCCAGATACTGCTTCATGGCGGGCGTCAGGTTCATTATTCCCATCGATCTCCCGACTTCTTTTCCAGGTCTATGAATCCATCATCATGCCGGCCTTCCGGGGGAAAACGCCCCGTTCCGTCGCGAAGCATCGCCGCGAGAATCCAGTTGACGATACTGATGATGAGCGCCGCGAAAACCGCCGTCCAGAACCCGATGACGTCGAACCCGGGCACCACGCCGGATGCCATCTTGATAAGCAGTGCGTTGATGATAAAGGTAAAAAGCCCCAGGCTGAGAACATTGATCGGCAGCGTCAGGAGCAGGAGAATCGGCCGAAAGAACGTGTTCATGAATCCAAGCACGGCCGCCGTAAAAAGCGCGGCCCAGAAGCTTTGCACCTGCACTCCGTCAAGCACGTAGGCAGCGGCGAGAACAGCCACCGTCAGAATCAGCCATCGAATAAATATATAGGCCATAGGTCATGTCCCCCTGTCTTCTGTGATCCCCCGCCGTGTCCTCGATCAAACGGGCTTCATGTACCTTCTACCCGTGATCGGAGGGGAGGTCAACACCCGCCTGACGGATAACCATCCAGCGGTATTCCCGTATATGATCCAGGAGCTCGTAACGGATTTCCTGTTCATCGGAACCGGTCATGCGGCCGAGGAAGACGGCCCTGTTCCGCGGAGAATCGGCGATACCGACCATCTCCGCGAGGCTTCCCGTTTCGAAATCTCTGCCGAAGTACCGCGCGACAGCCGCGAGGTGCGAAAAGCGTATGGTGTATTCCCTGTGCCCGGCCAGTCGGATCTCGCGGGGATACCCGTCCGTTTCCAGGCCGCGCGCAAGATACTCCATGCCGCGGGGGATGACAGGATCACATGAATGTTCCGTTATGAAAGCAGCGCTCCGACCCCGGCACAACGCCTCTACCAGCCGGACGGCGCCCATATTGAAATTGAACCGCCCCGTTCGCGGCAGATCGAGATCGTAACGTTTCGCCAGCCGGGCGATTTCATCGGGAAGGTTTCCGCCGTCGATACCGACCCAGGTCGGCAGGTCACCGATGACTTCGTTCACGATAACAAGATCGTTTTGCGAAAGAACCGACGGCAACGTCTCGATGTCGCCGTTCACGAAGGAAACCTTCGACGCCCACGGTTCGAGCGCCCGGCGCTGACGTTCGAGCAGGTGAGACGAAAGATCAACCATGACC
>DSBH01000194.1 GCA_011056825.1 Deltaproteobacteria bacterium
GTGATGATTTCCTGTGGCGGCATGTGTTCGTCGATCGCCCGTTGCGTCAGTTCGACCACCCCGGGACCGGTCACGGTTTCGTCGACACCTTCATCTTCACCGGTCGTGCGGCCCTGGATGACATTTTCCTTGAGCATGGCAATAATATCGTCACTCATGACAAACTCCCTTCTTTATCAATTACTCCGGGTTTCGATTTCCGTGCATCGCTTACAATCCCACGTCTCGTTCCGAAGGATGCAGCCGTGGAAGCAATCCCGGAATATCCCGGAACACCTTTTCGGCGGTTTCACGTTCGATGTGACTGACCGGACGGGACAGCAATTCTTCCATCCGCTTCTGCGCCCTGAGAAAAACTTCATCTCCGTCCCCTTCGTATGGATAGGGCGACGACAGGAGACCGCTTCGAAGAACCTTGCGGACATATCGAATGAACAGCTTTTGTGGCGACGCGAGTACCTCCCGAATCTGGCCGATCATCGCTTCGAGTTCACCTTCGTCCAGCACGGGCGCCCGGAAGAAATACCTGATCATGCCGAAATGCGTGTCGTCGATGACCGCCTGGAGCGGCGAAAACGCGGCATTGCAATCCAGGAGTCCATAGGCGCAGTGCAGAAACTGGGGACCGCTGAGGGTTACCAGTATGTTTGAAAACAGCCGTTCCACCGTTGACTGCTGTCCTGGAAAAGCCGGATCACAGACCCCGGACGTGGAGTAATTCGGAATACCGTAATAGCGCGCGAGCTGTGCGCAATCGATCGTGTACTGGCTAGTCTCGACGGCGCCGTATGAATCCGCGAGGTTGTCCATGCGCGTCCTCACGGGAACCGTCCCGTACAGTATGGACGTCCCGGGGTTTACCAACTGCCCCAGGACGATGCCGGCCAGTACTTCCGCGTTGATCTGGGCGATGATGCCCGCTTCGTGAATAGGCGCCGTGGTCCCGGCCTGGGGTGACGACGATACCACCACGGGCATTCCACGACGGCAGATGTCTATAAATGAACCCGTCGTTTCGTCGACCAGTTGCAGCGGACTTTTCACCAGGCAGGTGATGAATGACAGGACAGGATTTTCCTTCAGCTTGTCCTCGCCGCCGGCGATGATCGAGGCCATGGCAAGCACGGTGTCGAGTTTATCCGGTTTTGTAAGGCCCACCATGACGTGTTTCGTCGTATTATCCAGGCTGGCGTAGACCTTGTTGACATCCTTGATGTCCTCCGTAATATCGGGATCCTGGATATTGACGTTCCGGATGAACCCGTCCAGTGTGTCCAGCTGTTCCGAAAGACGAGCCGACAGGCAGAGATCGGCCAGTGTGCCCCTGCGCGGCTTGAATTCGGCGATCCTGATTTCCTTCGCCGGATCGGACTGTTTCACGTACACGGGGAAATCCGCGTCGATCCAGGTGTTCGCTTCGGAACCAGTCACAAAGTAAACACGCGGCTTTCTTCCGTCCATCACCAGTGCGTTATCGGGATTCCGCGCCCCGAGAGTTATGGCGGAAGGCGCCGTCTCCAGTCCCCGCTCCACGGTCTCCCGGGGAATCTTGACGATCCGGTAAGGCGGCGGACCTTCCATGAGGGCCGAAACGTCGGCGCCGGCCTCGGCGAAAATCGACGCGGCTTCTTCGTTATAACAGACGAGGCCCGGATCGCTCAGAATGACCAGCGACGCCCCGTGCACATCTTCAATCTGCTTTCGGGACAGGCGTTCCAAGGGCGCCGGTATCAAGAGTCCCTGTCGCGGCATATTATTTCTCCTTCCTGTCTTCGTCGTTTATTGCACCAGTTCCCCCTTGCGATATGACCTGATGAAACGCTTACAGCGGCTGTCGCGGCCTGTCAGGAGATCGGCGGTGGCGACGAGTGTCATCAGTCGTTTATCCAGGGGATTGAGAATCGCCGCGTCCAGTCCGGCGGCGGCCGCCATAAGCAGAAACGCACGGTTCACGATGCCCCGGGCCGGCAGACCGTAGGAAATATTGCTGAGCCCCATGACCGTCCCAGCTCCCGGATACCGTTCTTTCAAAGCTTGAATCGTTTTCAGGGTCACCCCCGCCTGAATCGAGTCCACAGAAACAGGCAGTACCAGCGGGTCGAAGAATATCCGTTCTTCATTTATGCCATGGGCCGCGAGCGACGTGACAATAATGTCCGCAGCCCGCACACGTTCCTCGACAGTCCGCGGTATGCCGCCGTCGTCCATGACGAGCGCGATAACAAGGGCTTCGTTGCGGGACGCAAGGGAACCAACCACTTCCAGCCGCTCCGGTTCGGCGCTCACGGAATTTATCATCACTCTGTCGCCGCGGTACACTTCGAGTCCCGCCCCGAGCACCTCGGGATCGTCGCTGTCGATGCAGAGTGGCTTGTCCGTGGCCGACCGGACCACGTCCACAAGCCATTGCATGGTGACCGCTCCTTCACCGCCTTCCCCGGCGTTCACGTCGATAAAATCAGCTCCCGCCGCATCCTGGTCCCGGGCCAGGCCCGCCAGAAAGGACGCGTCCCTCCGACCGATTGCCTCACGGACCGAGGGAATCGAAGCGTTGATTTTTTCGCCGATTACAATCATGTCGATCTCCTTTCTCCACTACCACGACCTCAATCCGGGAATTTCTTCCATGAGCCGCCGGGCCGTATCATCGGCAATATACCGCTGCGGCTTTTCCGCCAACAGTGAGCGGACCCTGTCGGCCGCGCGCTCCCGCGCCTTCTTCGATCCCCCCCGCTCCCACTGTTCTCGATCGGAGCGGTCGCTCAACACGGGCAGAAACCGCTCATTACGCATGAGTTTCCGTGTATGGCGCTGTGCTACGTAGTTGCCGCCGGGACCGACATCTCTGATCACATCAAAGGCGAGGGACTCGTCGTCTACTCGAATACCTTCAACGGCCCGCATGACCATCCCTATGATATCGTTGTCGATGACCAGCTTCTCGTATGACGCGGTCAGGCAGAACTCGATAAAACCCGCGGCGTCGTGAATAAAATTTCCTCCAGCGAGAGCCACCATGACGGCGCTTACCGCCGACTCATACCCCGCTTGCGCGTCCGGTGTCTTCGCATCGGTCATGCCCGCCGTCGCGTAGTAGGGAAGACGGTAATACTGGGCCATCTGAGCCGCCGCGGCGTTGAGAAGTCCCATTTCTACGGCGCCCGAAAGATATTTCATGTCGCGCAAATCCGCGACTGACGCGACACTGCCGTAAATCACGGGCGTACCGGGGTTCGCCAGCTGCGCGAGCATGACTCCGGCGAGGGTGTCCACGTTTTGAATAACGAGCGTTCCGGCCAGCGTTATCGGCGCCGTCGCGCCGCTGAGCGGTTCGGACGGCACGACAACGGGAATGCCCCGCCTGGCGATTTCCATAGTAAGGCCCGAATAGTGCATGTCCAGCCTGAGAGGGCTGACAACGCAGGTTACCATTGAAATGAATGGCCTCTTCCGCAGCGGTTCAGCACCGCCGGCGACAAGTTCCGCCATGCGGATCACCCGCTCTACGCCGTCAAATGTGTAAACACCCCCCATAACATGTTTCCTCGTATGCATGAGGGCCGCGTAAAAACGATTGGCGTCCACCTCCTCGGCGGCAAGATCGTTCGGATACACGTTCACCATGTAAAAATCTACGTGTTCCAGCCTGTCCACGAGTCGCGCCATTGCCGCCACGTCACCCAGGACGGACGGCCTCGGTCGGTTGGCTCCCGGTTCAAGCACGTTAAGCGCCGTACCTCCCGTACCGAGGTAGACGTCGCATCCGCCGATGTGACAGTCCAGATCGCCGCTTTCATCCCGGCCGCACAGACTGACGACGGACGGCGCAGCGCCGATAAGGCGTTCCACCAGGGACGCCGGTATTTTTATGACAGGTCCTTCCGCCTCCCGGGCGCCGGCGTCGAGAAAAAGCCGCCTCGCCTCCGGAAGCCGGACCTCGATGCCCACTTCTTCAAAAACACGGAGGGATGTTTCATGAATTCTTTTCACGGCGCTTTTCGACAGCGGCGTGTAGGCCCCGCCCTCGCGTATTTTCTTCATGCGGTTTTCCTCCCGGGCACTGAAACGTTGTTCAGGATTTCCTCCACGGGCCCGCTTCGGTTCATACTGTAAAAATGGAGTCCCGGAACACCATGCCGTAACAGGTCCTCCGTCTGCCGGACCGCGTAGTCGATGCCCCTCCGAGCGACCTCATCATCATTATCCCGCACCGGTTCTATCTGTTCGCGCAGTTCGCCGGGAATGGTGGCCCCGCAAAGGGACGCGATCTTGTTGATTTGTCGATAGTTGATCACGGGGAAAATCCCCGGAACGATCGGCACGTCGACACCCGCCCTGCCGGCGGCGTCGCGAAAGCGATAAAAATCCTCGTTGCGGTAAAAAAGCTGGGTGATGACGAAGTCGGAACCGGCGTCTACCTTCCGTTTCAGGTGATCGACATCCGCTTCGAAACTTTCTGCTTCCTGGTGTCCCTCTGGATACCCCGCGACGCCCACGCAGAACCAGCCGTAAGAACGGATAAAATCGACCAGCTCGCAGGCGTGGCCGAAACCGTCCGCCGGTCTGGTAAACGACGTTTCGCCCGCCGGCGGGTCTCCCCGGAGTGCCAGGATGTTCTGCACACCCTCGGATCGGAACTCCCTCAGAATTTCGTCTATCTGGTCCCTTCCCGAACCCACGCAGGTCAGGTGCGCCAAAACTTCCACGGAAGCTTTCTTTTTGAGCAGTGAGGCAATCTCGACTGACATGTCGCGCGTACCGCCGCCGGCTCCGTAAGTAACAGATATGAAGTGCGGGTTGAGACCGGCAAGGCGGTCGATCACGGGAACAAGGCGAGCGATGGTCCCGTCCCTGACGGGGGGAAAGACCTCGAAGGAAAGCACGCACGTATCCGTTGTGAAGAAATCCCTAATTTTCACGGCCCTCCGTCTCCTTTCCCCTGCTGCGGCGACCTGCGTTGTTGCCACGGGAAAGGTAGGACGGAATTGAACGCCGTTCGGGACAATTTCGCCGGTCACAGCGGGTGCAGGGATTCTTGAGAACATGGCGGGTCCGGCGATCGCCGTCAAGGATGCCGAATATGCCCGAAATAGACTTGCGCGGCGTCATCAGCAACGATGAGGAGAGGGACACGCCGATACGTTTCCTATCGACCAGGGAAAAGAGTTTCCGCTGTTCCGCCAGCGGCCAGTCACAGTAACCCGGGCTGAAACGCATGGTCACCCCCCTGCCCCGTCTGATGAATCGCTCCGCCATTTCCCGATGAAACGCGGTAACCACCGCCTCGATCGCCAGGGAACCAACCCTGTCGAGCAGGTATGCGGCGGACAGGCGCTGCTCTGACGTCAAGCGCTCGATTTCACGGTCAGGCTCGGAACCGATGGTGGCAATAAAACAAACGGCCCGGGGGCAATCTTCAAGCACCCAGGCCAGTTTTCCGCTTTTCAGTCGTACGCCACTCTCCAGGGTGACCGTTGCGCCGTCGTCGATCTCAACGGATTTGATCGCGAAACTGAGACGGGGATGAATCAGTTCATCGAGAGGACGGCTCTCCGCCTCGTCGTCCCGCAGGATACGCCGCAGTCGCCTTCCGTGCCGTCCGCTCAGAAGACGATTCCACTCGCGACGATCATCGTCTTCGAGATCATCAAACGAGTCACCGATGTTTTCGAGAGAAAACAGCTCCTCCATAACTA
>DSBH01000068.1 GCA_011056825.1 Deltaproteobacteria bacterium
GAGTGAAACATCGGAGTAAGGGGGACTGTTACGCCTTGACAGAGCGTTGTTTTTTGTGCGCTAATGCCGTCGCCGCCGGGGAAAATGACGATCCGGCGAGGTCGCCCGGACAGTGAGCCCTGGTATGAGTATACCTATGAATATCGGCAGACTTTCATTATCGAACGGCCTTTTCCTGGCACCCATGGCCGGTATCAGCGATTCCGCATTCAGGATGGTGGCGCGGAGTTTCGGCGCCTCGCTCTGCTATAGCGAGATGATCAGCGCCGAAGGTCTCGTGCGTGGAACCGGCCGGTCCTTTGAATATCTTGCATCGCCGCCTGGCGACAAACCCCTGGGTGTTCAGCTTTTCGGGGCAAAACCGGAGGCGCTGGCAGAGGCGGCGGTCATCGCGGTAGAGCACAGCGCCGATCTTGTGGACATCAACATGGGGTGCCCCGTCAAAAAAGTTGTACGAAACGGCGCCGGCGCCGCTCTCATGAAG
Source organism: Deltaproteobacteria bacterium (assembly GCA_011056825.1). GTDB lineage: Bacteria > Desulfobacterota > Syntrophia > Syntrophales > UBA2210 > MLS-D. Next base: position 485 of record DSBH01000068.1, read on the forward strand.
GACCCGGCACGGGCAGTGGCTGTCGCATCGGCGGTGCGCCGTGCGGTAACGTGTCCCCTCACGGTAAAACTCAGGTCCGGCTGGAGCGAGACGTCGGTCAATGTCGTTGAAATCGCTCGCATGATCCAGGACTGCGGTGTCGACGCGGTGACCGTTCATCCCCGGACGGCGGTCAGGGGATTCAGGGGAGACGCGGACTGGCGTCTCACGGCGCAGGTCAAGAACGTCCTTTCCATTCCGGTTATTGGAAGCGGCGACATATGGACGGCCGACGACATTCGCCGGCTCAAGGAAGTCACCGGCTGCGACGCCGTGATGGTGGCCAGGGGAAGTCTGGGGAATCCCTGGATTTTCAGGGACGCCTTGCGGGAAGAAGAGTCGGGGCTTTCGGCGGGTGCTCCTTCCCCGGCGGAACGGGAGGAAACGATCAGGCGCCACATGGAGCTTGCCCTCGCCATTTACGGGAAGAGCCGGGGCATGTTCATTTTCAGAAAACACATGCTCTGGTACACGAAAGGCCTGCCCGGCGGCGCCCGGTTCAGAAAGGCCGTCCTCCAGGAGAGAAGCGGGGAAGCCGTCCTGGAATCGCTGCACCGGTTTCTTCAATCGACGGAGGCTACGATGCCGACCGACGGTCAGGCGTGACCCGCCTAACTATCTGTATTTGAATAATTATTTGCCATTCCGGCAAGGCCTCTTCGGGTAGAATTCGCCTTGACTTTTCCGGTGGACCTGTTAATAGTAATAATCACGTTACGTTTTAAAAAGGTTGGATTTTATTCATAGAGACGGGAAAGGTGTCTGAATAGTGGAGTCGGGAAAATTTGATCAACTCGAGGCGAAAATAAAACAAGTGGTCGACCGGTGCGTCGAACTGAAAAAGCAACTGGCTGAACAGGACGAGGTAATACTGGCGAAAGATCGGGAACTCAGGGAAGCGAACGCGACAATTCGTGCTTTGCAGGAAGATAAAGATGCGGTTCGAGTAAAGGTCGAATCCCTTCTTGAAAAGCTCGACGCGCTGGAGCTTCCGTCATAAACCAAAGGGGACGGTGTTTGAAAAAACGTTTCGACATACGGGTGATGGATCAGGATTTTTCGATCCTCAGCGACAAGGAAGACGCCTATGTCGAACGAGTTGTCGATTTTGTCAACGATCGGGCACGAGAAACAAGGAAGGCTGTAAAGGACGGTACGGATTTGGGCATCGCCATATTGGTCGCTTTGAATATAGCTGACGAGCTGTTTGAAGTGCGGAAACAGCGGGAAGAAGACATGGGCCAGATGGAGAGCCGGGCGGCAAGATTGATAGATTATATAAGTACAAGAGGAAATACCTGATGGTGAAATCCCCTGCGATGTACGTGATTGACTGTTTTTTTTTGATCCAACAGCCATATGCAAGGAAGCCCTTCTTTTTCCGTGGTGAGCAGGTCTTCCCCGTTCCTCGCGGAACGGACGGAAGATAGCCTTAAGCGGAAAACAGGGTGTCCACCTTAGTATACGGTTCAAAAAGAGAGTTAACACGGCATCGGCGGGGGATTAAAAGGATCGGCAGAGTATCGGGGGCGTTTTTCGGTCCCGGTACTCCTGATCTCTTCCGGTTCCAGCCCTGCCCCGGCAAGTCTTTCCTTACATTGCTTTCCTTCTTTGTGTCCCCGTAAATGGTTTAACGCTGCGACAGAAATGTTTCGTAAAGCGGAACTGCGACAGGGAGGTAGGAACATTGATCGGTTACGGATTACTTTCGGTAATCGTGGTGATAGCGATTGCTGCAGGAGTGGGGGGGGGATACCTGCTGAGGATACGGATTTCCAGGAAACTACTGGAATCATCGGAAAGTCTCTCGGCACGGATCGTCGAGGAAGCGAAAAAAGAAACGGAAACCATCAGGAAAGAGGCCATCCTGCAGGCCAAGGATTACCTGCTCAAGGCCAAGAACGAACTTGAAGAGGAATCGCGTCGGAAGAAAACGGAATACGAGAGAATCGATGCACGGCTTCAGCAGAAGGAAGAAACGCTGGACAAGCGCCTGGATGTTCTGGTGCAGAAGGAAAATTCCATCGAGACCCGCGAAAAATCCCTGATTGCCAGGGAAACACAGCTTGCCGAGAAGAACCGCCAGGCGGAAATTCTCGTGAGCGAGAGACAGCAACAGCTCGAAAAGGTGGCGGGCCTTTCGATGGAGGAGGCGCGCCAGCAGCTCGTCGATTCCATGATTACCGCGGCCCGGGGCGAGGCGGCGTCGACAATCAGAAAAATCGAGGAGGAGGCGCGCAGGGAAGCGGAAAAACGGGCCCACGAGATTCTCGCCTACGCCGTGCAACGTTACGCCTCGGATTATGTTGCTGAAAACACCGTGTCGGTGGTTAACCTTCCTTCGGACGAAATGAAGGGCAGGATCATCGGGCGCGAGGGCCGCAACATCCGGGCCATCGAAGCGGCCACGGGTACGGACCTTATCATCGACGACACGCCCGAAGCGGTCGTTCTCTCCAGTTTTGATCCCGTGCGGCGGGAAGTGGCGAAAAGGTCCCTGGAACGTCTCATCAGCGACGGCCGTATTCATCCGGGAAGAATCGAAGACGTGGTGAACAAGGTAAGGGCCGAGATTGACACGGTTATACGGGAAACGGGCGAGCGGGTCGCCTTCGATATCGGCATTCACGATATTCATCCCGAGCTCTTGAATCTGCTGGGAAGGCTGAAATACCGGACGAGCTTTTCACAGAATGTTCTTGAGCATTCCATCGAGGTCGCCCACCTGACCGGCATGATGGCGGCTGAGGTGGGGGCAAACGTCAAGGAAGCCAAGCGTGCGGGGCTGCTCCACGATATCGGAAAGGCCCTCGATCATGAAATCGAGGGGACCCATGCGGCCATCGGGGCGGAATACGCCAAGAAATACGGCGAGTCCGACAGAGTGGTTCAGGCAATCGCGGCACACCATGACGACGGTAGAAACAACACGCTGCTTGGCGTGCTCGTTCAGGCGGCGGACACGCTTTCCGCGGCGCGTCCCGGCGCGCGGAAGGAAATGTTGGAAACGTACGTGAAGCGCCTGACAGACCTTGAGCGAATCGCTAACTCCTTCAACGGTGTGGACAAGTGTTTTGCCATCCAGGCGGGCCGAGAAATCCGTATTCTCGTGGAGAACGAACATACCAGCGACAACGACGCCGTCATGCTTTGCAGGGACATAATAAATAAGATCGAATCAGAGCTGACCTATCCGGGGCAGATCAAGGTAACCGTTATTCGGGAGATGAGGGTGTCGGACTATGCGAAATAAGCGCGGGCGATAATGAAACTGTTGTTCATCGGAGATATTGTCGGCAAGCCGGGAAGGCGGGCGGTGAAGCAACTGCTGCCGGGATTGCGGGTACGCCATGGGATCGACGTAGTGATCGCCAACTGTGAGAACGCGGCCGGCGGTTTCGGCGTAACCCGGGATGTGGTCGACGAACTATTGCAGAGTTCCATTGATGTACTCACCTCAGGCAACCACATATGGGACAAGAAAGATGTTCTTGAATTTATTGATGATTATCCCCTGCTTCTGAGGCCGGCCAACTATCCTGAAGGAACGCCTGGTCGCGGAAGCGTGGTGGCGGACGGGCGCGAGTCGAATGCGTCCCTGGCCGTGATCAATCTGCAAGGACGTGTCTTCATGCAGTCTCTCGACTGTCCCTTCAAGGGTGCTCTTCGTGAAATAGACGGGCTTTCGCGATCCGTCCCCGTCATCATTGTAGATATACACGCCGAGGCGACATCGGAGAAACAGGCCCTCGGGTGGTTTCTTGACGGGAAAGTCAGCGCCGTTATCGGTACCCACACGCACGTGCAGACCGCCGACGAGCGGATTCTGCCGGGAGGAACGGCCTATCTCACCGACGCGGGCATGACGGGCGCTTTCGACTCTGTTCTGGGAGTTCGAAAGGAAGCCGCACTGGAACGGTTTCTCACGGGTCTTCCCAACAAGTTCGAGGTAGCAAAGGGAAACATATGGCTCCAGGGGGTCGTCGTGGAGGTGAACGAGCAAAGCGGCCGGAGCTCGTCGATAACAAGGGTCAACGAAGTACTTGAGTAAGGGTGGACAATGAATTTTCCGGAAAACGATGAATAAAGGAAGAGCATGAACATATACGATACATTGGAACAACGCGGATTTATAGAGCAGGCTTCAGACGAAGCCGTCATCAGGGAACTGCTCGGGAGCGAGAGCGTGACCTGCTATATCGGGTTCGATCCCACGGCCGCCAGCCTTCACATCGGAAGCCTGGTACCTATCATGGCCCTTGTTCACATGCAGCGTGCGGGACACCGCCCCATCGCGCTTGTGGGAGGCGGCACGGGCTTGATCGGCGATCCCAGCGGGAAATCGGAACTCCGGCGGGTAATGACGAGGGACGAGATCGAGTCGAATGTCGAAGCCATCGGGAAACAGCTTTCCCGGTACCTCGATTTCGGCGGGGACGGGGGGGCGATCCTGCTTAACAACGCCGACTGGCTCGCCGACCTCAATTACATTGAATTCCTGAGGGACGTGGGACGCCACTTCAGTGTGAACAGGATGCTTGCCGCCGAAAGCTATCGTATGCGTCTTGAGACGGGACTCACTTTTGTCGAATTTAATTATATGCTTTTGCAGTCGTACGATTTTTATTATCTCGCAGCCCATCACGACTGCGTCCTCCAGATGGGAGGCAATGACCAGTGGGGCAATATCGTGGCGGGTATCGATCTGACACGGCGCCTGGCGGGCAAACAGGTATTCGGCGTCACCTTTCCGCTCATCACCACTTCACAGGGTCGTAAAATGGGCAAGACGGAGAAAGGCACGCTCTGGATCGATGGTTCCCTGACGCCGCCCTACGAGTATTACCAGTACTGGGTCAACACCGCGGACGCCGATTTAGAGCGCTTTCTGGCTCTGTTCACCTTTCTGCCGATGGAGGAAATAGCCGCGGTCGGCACGCTCGCCGACGCCGAGCTCAACGTGGCCAAATCGGTGCTTGCTTTTGAGGCCACAAAGATTACTCATGGTGAGGAAGCGGCCCGCGCCGCCTGGAAGGCCGCCGCGGCGGCCTTCGGATCCAGGCCCGTTGTCGACGGGTTGTTCCCTTCGAGCACGATCCCGCGCGAGAAAGAAGAAGGGGACCTGTCGGCAGCCCCGACCATGACCGTGA
>DSBH01000129.1 GCA_011056825.1 Deltaproteobacteria bacterium
CGTAGAGACTGTCTGCGGGGTACCGGCCGACAATATACGCAGGGCGGCCCGCATGTATGCCGGGGCCGGGACGTCTGCGATCCTGTACACTATGGGGATCACCCAGCACACGACCGGCGTTGACAATGTCAAGTCCACCGCGAACTTGGCGATGCTCTGCGGCAACGTGGGCGTTGAAGGCGGCGGGGTCAACCCGTTGAGAGGACAGAACAACGTGCAGGGCGCATGTGACATGGGCGCGTTGCCCAACGTGTACACCGGCTACCAGCAGGTGGCGAACGACGAGGCCCGGGCAAAATTCGAAAAGGCATGGGGAGTCGCACTGTCGGCTCAGCCCGGCCTGACCATCGTCGATGCCATGGACGCCGCCCATGAAGGAAGTGTGAAAGCACTGTACGTAATGGGTGAAAATCCGATGCTGTCCGATCCGGATATCTCCCATGTGGAAGAAGCCCTGAAGCGGCTTGATCTGCTGATTGTCCAGGACATCCTGCCGGGCGAAACAACGAAGCTCGCCCACGTCGTTTTGCCTGCCGCCTGTTTTGCCGAGAAGGAAGGTACCTTCTCCAATACCGAGCGCCGGGTGCAGCGCGTGAGGAAGGCCGTTGAAGCGCCGGGACAGGCCAGGGCCGACTGGGAAATCATAGCGGGGATATCGGAAAAAATGGGGTATCCCATGCAGTACACAAGCGCCGAAGACATCATGAACGAGATCCGCGCCCTGACGCCGAGTTACGCTGGGATCGCCTACAACCGGATCGATAAGACCGGCTTACAGTGGCCTTGTCTCACGGAAGACCACCCGGGCACCAAGTTCCTGCACAAAGACCGCTTCACCCGCGGATTGGGTCTTTTCAGCGCTATCGAATATCGGCCGCCCGCTGAGGAACCGGACAAAGATTATCCTTTCGTGCTTACCACCGGCCGAGTCCTCTATCACTATCACACGGGCACCATGTCGAGACTGTCGAAAGGCATGACTGAACGATGTCCCGAAAGTCTCGTGGAAGTCAATCCCGCTGACGCCGAAAAACTGGGAATCGTCGATGGCGGTTCAGTCAGGATATCCTCCCGCCGCGGCTCAGTGACGGCGAAAACGTTGATCACCGACAGAGTGGCGCCCGGCGTGGTGTTCATGAATTTCCACTTCAGGGAAGCGGCGGTTAACCTCGTCACCAACCCGGTCTTCGACCCGGTTGCAAAGATTCCCGAGTACAAGGTCTGCGCCGTTCGACTCGAAGCGGCCTGATCATGTGTGCGTGATGCTGTTGCGACAAGGGCCGGAACGGTCTCTTCACCGTTCCGGCCCTCTTTTACCATGCACCGGGGTTCAACCCCGTCCCCGTTGTTTCATGTCCCGATTTGTTTCCTCCCCGACATGCGGCACACTCCGGAGAACGACAGAACCATCAGGAGGCGACCCGCGCCATGTTGCGTGTTTTCTTCTTCAGCCTGCCGATTTTGCGTTTCAATCGTTTCACGCCGATTTGATCTGCACTGTTCCGCAGTTCTTCCTTCTTTTCCTTGAGAGCCCGAATCTGCTGTTTCACTTCCCTGATGGTTTCCACGGGCTTTTCACCCGGTTTTTCTTCAGAAATCCCCCGCGCCTCCTTTATCGCGCGCAGCAACTCGTCTTTTTTCATCGCCGAGACTCCATGGATACTTTCTATTCCCATGGCAATCTCACGCAGTTCTTTGACGGTGCATTTATCCAGCGGTTTTTCCTCAGACATGGAGCATCTCCTTTCGTAATCACTATTGAGTTCTGCCGGGATAATTTTTTATACTACACAAACTACCGGCGAAAATCAAATCGTCGGAACCTGCCGGTGCCTGTTTTCTTTGATCATGGCCGGTGGCAAAACGTTCGTCCCCATTAAGGAAAACATCAATGCCTCAAAGAAAAAACGACCTGCGGCGCCGCATCAAAACGGTTCTTTCGAACGACCGTGACAAGCTTCTGCGTCACCTGGACCGTCTCGAATACCATGAAATGCGCGGAGGAGACAACGCCGCGATCGCAGAGAAGAAAAGGGCTTTCGAGCAACGGTTGGCCCGGGCCGAAGAGAAAAAAGCCCGACGGCTGAAGGAACGTCCCCGTGTCGTCTACGGCGGCGATCTTCCCATACTGGCACAGCGAAAAACAATCATCGACGCCGTCCGCCGTCACCAAATAATTGTTGTGACGGGAGAAACAGGGTCAGGCAAAACCACGCAGCTTCCCAAGATGTGTCTCGAGGCGGGACGGGGCGTTCACGGCCTGATCGGCTGCACCCAGCCGCGAAGAATCGCCGCCGTTTCTGTTGCAAGCCGGGTTGCGGAAGAACTCGGTGGACATGTGGGACAATCAGTCGGTTACAAGATCCGTTTTGAAAATAAAACCGGCCCCCGGGGATATATCAAGTTCATGACCGACGGCATCCTGCTCATGGAGGCACAGTCCGACCCGCTCCTCAGAAGCTACGATACGCTCATCATCGACGAGGCACACGAACGGAGCATCAATATCGACTTCATCCTGGGCTTCCTCAAAAAACTGGCGGTAAAACGGAACGACCTCAAGATCATCATAACCTCGGCTACCATCGATCCTGAAAAATTCTCGCGCGCCTTTGACAGGGCCCCCATTATAGAAGTTTCTGGACGTACCTGGCCGGTCGAGATCCGCTATCGTCCCGCCGACCAGTCAGAAAGCGACGAAGCGTCATCGCCCCACATCGAAGCGGTCCTCGACGCCGTGAAAAGATTAAAAGAACGCCGGGAAAGCGGGAACATCCTTATTTTCATGCCCACGGAACAGGACATCCGCGAGACGTGCGAGTCACTCGAAGGCAGGCGTTATCGCAACACCCTGGTCCTGCCCCTCTACGCGAGGCTTCCCGCGGCAAGGCAGCGGCTCATTTTTCAGTCCACCCGCGAGGACAAGATCATCGTCGCCACCAACGTGGCCGAAACATCGATCACCGTGCCGGGCATTCGCTACGTGATCGACACGGGACTCGCCAGACTCGCCGAATACCGGCCGCAGAGCCGGACCGTGGGACTTCCCGTGAAAGCAGTGGCAAAAAGCAGCGTCGTCCAGCGGACGGGACGAGCGGGCCGTCTCGCCCGGGGAATCTGCATCAGGCTGTACTCGGAAGAAGATTTCGAAAAGCGACCCGATTTCACGCCGCCCGAAATACTGCGCACCAATCTCGCCGAGGTTATTCTTCGCATGCTTCACCTGAATCTCGGCGACATTGCGTCCTTTCCGTTCATAGACAAACCCCGCCCACGCAATATCCGAGACGGCTACGACATCCTCCTGGAACTGGGAGCGATCACGGCAGAAAACGGCGGCTACGCGCTTACCGAGCGGGGACGACACATGGCCGTTATGCCGCTCGACCCCCGCATTTCCCGTATCGTCCTTGAAGCGGTCAAAGAGAACTGTCTCAAAGAGATACTGGTGATTGCCGCGGCGCTTTCCGTCCAGGACCCACGCGAGAGACCGCCTGACATGGAACAGGAAGCGGAACGATCCCAGAAAGCGTTTGTCAATCCCGCTTCGGATTTCATAACCCTGCTCAATATATGGAACGCCTTCCATCGATCTTCGTCCGGAAAATCGGGAAAGGGGAAACGATCTTTTTGCCGGAAACATTTTCTTTCCTTCCGGCGCATGAAAGAATGGTCGAGCGTCCGCGATGAACTCGCGGCGATTCTCGATGAATCGGGGTTGCCATCCGAAGCATCCGGCAGCGGCAATCTTGTTGGAGAACAACTGTACGAGGCGATTCACAAATCAATTATCGCCGGCTACCTGTCCCAGATTGCCGTAAAAAAAGAAAAAAACATGTACCATTTCGCAAAGGGGCGGGAAGCCATGCTTTTCCCGGGATCAGGGCTTTTCAACGGCGGTGCGGCCTGGATTGTATCGGCCGAAATAGTCGAAACGTCGAGATTGTTCGCCCGAATAAACGGCATGATCAAAAGCGAATGGCTGGAAGAGGTGGCCGGTTCCTTCTGCCGAAAATCATGGTCAGAACCGCGCTGGGATCCCCTCCGCGGCGAAGTGGTAGCAACAGAGCAGGTATCGCTTTTCGGACTTGTTATTGTGGCGGGCCGTACCGTTTCTTATGGCCCCGTCAACGCCGAGGAGGCGTCGGAAATATTCGTCAAGCAAGCTCTCCTGGAGGAAGGCATCACGCCGCTCCCGCCTTTTCTAAAACACAACCGGGTTCTTATCGACCGCGTGGAAGCAATGGAAAACAAGATCAGAAAGCGAACGATTCTTGTTGACGAGGACGACATGGCGCGTTTCTACCGGGAGCGTCTGGGACCGGCATATGATGTCAGGACCCTTAAAAAATTTATTCGACAAAAAGGTTCCGACGATTTTCTCAGAATGCGTGAAGAAGACCTGCGCCGATGGCTGCCCGCGGAAGAACTGGAACGCTATCCTGACCAGGTCGACGTGGGGGGCGAACGGTTTTCCCTTACCTATCGCTTCGAACCCGGCTCTGCGAAAGACGGTGTGACTCTGAACATTCCCCCTCGCCTTCTGCACGCCGTCGCCGGCAGGTCACCTGACCTGAAAATACCCGGCCTGCTTCGGGAAAAAATCCACGCCCTGCTCAAGGGGCTGCCGAAGGAATACCGCAGACATATTATACCCGTCGGCACGACGGCGGGCCGACTCGCTGATCTGTTGAACAGCGAAACCGCCGGTGACGATGCCTCCTTCCTTCAGGCCCTGTCGACAGCTCTCAAAGAACAGTTCGGCGTCGCCGTCCCGGCCGCCTCATGGCCGATCGACAGCCTTCCCGCTCACCTGGCCGTCCGATATGCCCTGGTGGACGGTAAAAAAAACAGGGAGCTCAGGGCATCGCGTAACCTCGGCGACCTGGTATCGGACAGCGTTGATCACACTATCGACGAAGATCTGGAACGGGCCATGCGCGCCCGGGAGCAAGGCCCGTTTAATGCGTGGGATTTCGAAGACCTGCCCCGGTGGATCGACATCCCGCTGAAACAAAAAAAAATAATGCGTGCCTATCCCGCCCTGTCGGACGAAGAAAGCGCCGTCTACGTGCGCCTGTACAGAACTGAAGAAGAGGCACTTTTCAAACACGCGGAAGGCGTCCGGCGTCTCTACGAACTGCATTTCGCAAAAGACAGAAAATACCTGCTGCGCTGTTTGCAACTTCCCGAGAACCTCAGAAAATCTATTCCCTGGCCGGGCGGCGCAAAGGTGTTTGAAGACATGCTCACGCGTGCCGCGGTACGGCGACTTATCAGCGGAACAGTCCGTGAGCGGGATGAATTTCTTCGCCAGGCGGCGCAGGCACGCCCTATCATTTTTGAGACGGCACAAGAAATTATGACCTCCGTCGAACCGGTGGTCAGACTTTACACGGAAATCAGGCGCCGTCTTTCGGACATGAAAAAAACAGGCCGCGGTAACGCCGCAACCAGTGCCTTCATCGACCTTCTGAAAAATCACCTCGACCGGCTTGTTCCACCGGATTTTCCCGCCCGATTCGACGAAAACCGGCTTTCACGACTTCCCGTTTACCTCAGGGGGTTGTCAATCAGGGCTGAGCGCGGCATCTCTCATCTTGAGAAGGACAAGGCAAAAGCCGACAAGGCCGCTCCGTTTGAAAACGCCCTCGAGGAAATTAGGC
>DSBH01000236.1 GCA_011056825.1 Deltaproteobacteria bacterium
GACTACATCGTACCCGATATCCTGCAGACCATCGCAAAGGAGATCCCGTTTCCGACGATAATCGTCGAGGGCGACTTTCGTTCCCTGAAGCCGGGCGACGACACGCTGCATCAGACCGGGCGCGTTGACAAACCCGAGAATTCTCGTGGCCAGCGCGATACCGTCGAGAATAAGTCCGGCGTCGGATGCTTCCGGATTTACGGCAATAAACCCGATACGTTCCCCCGGAATAGAAAGACTTTTTGAATAGGAGGTGGCCGTTATGCTGTTCCTGTACGACGCCAGGATACTCGGAACCTCCCTGCCGTCATAGACGATGTCGCGATAAGGTTCATCGGCAACCAGGTATATGTCCCGGTTAAGTTCCCCTGACTCACGCTCCATCAGGACGGCCAGCTCCCCTATCGATGAGGCGTCGTAGATTTTCCCCGTTGGATTGTTCGGTGAATTGACAAGGATGGCCCTGGTGCGTCCGGATACCGCGGCTTCAATTGCTTCCAGGTCAAGAGAAAAATCAGGCCGCGTAGGCACGAATCGCGCTACGCCTCCCATGTTGTCCACATAAAAGCGATATTCGGCAAAAAACGGCGTCGGAATGATTACCTCATCGCCGGGATCGAGCAGCGTCTTGAAGACCACATTGAGTCCCCCCGCGGCGCCGCAGGCCATGACCACCTGTTTCCAGGAAATGTGAATGTCCTGTGTTTCTTCCAGGTACGAGGCAATGGCCCTTCTGGTTTCTTCAAAGCCGGCGTTCGGCATATAGCCGTGCACGCCCCGTTGATCAGACTCAACTAATTCCTTCATTGCTGCGTGGAACCCGGCTGGCGGCGGCAGATTGGGATTCCCCAGGCTGAAATCGAAGACATTGTCTTCTCCGAAGCGTGCCTTCAGCTCGAGACCTTCTTCAAACATCCTGCGAATCCACGAAGACTGCGTCATGAATGTCGTCATCTTTTCCGCTATCGCCATAACCGGGCTCCTTCCCACAAATTTCTACGGCCCTCGTCCTCGAACAGGTCTTTTTCCCCAGTCCGGCTCTCTCCGACTTGGCAGCCGCCAGCTGTAGCAGAGAGTCGTTAAAAGGGCAACCTTTCCTTTGCCTGAGTCACCCCGCGAACCGCCGACCAGCAAACGGAAACACTCCCGATTACGCCGTCCGGTTTCGCCGACCAGGCGCTCCACCACCGTATTCCGCAACCAGTTCTTCCAGTAGATCGTCCTTTTTATGCCACATGTCTCTCACCCAGGCCTGAAAGTTTGCCCTGAATTGCTCGTCGCCCATGTAGTCTCCCCGCAGGAACTCCTCCGGAATGATATGCTCCTTGACGCGTACCACGATCCTCGACACGCGTCCGCAGAGAAAATCCCAGAACCTGGCAGGACCGTCCGGGTAAAGAATCGTCACATCCAATATTTTTTTTATCTTACCGTCCATGGCGCCGAGCGCGAAGGCAAGCCCGCCTGCTTTTGGTTTCAGCAGATGACGGTAGGGGGATTTCTGTTCCTCGTGTTTTTCGGGCGTAAAACGGGTCCCTTCAATAAAATTCAGAATGGACACGGGCGTGTGCGCGTAGCGCTCGCACATTTTTCGAGTTGTTTCCAGGTCCTTCCCCTGCATGCCCGGGTGCTTTGCCAGATACGACTTCGAATACCGCTTCATGAAAGGATAATCGAGCGCCCACCAGGCGCTGCCCAGAATGGGAATCCAGGCGAGTTCCTTTTTGAGGAAAAATTTCGGAAGGGGTATCCTGTTACCGAACGTGCGCAGAAGGACGACGATGTCGGTCCATGACTGGTGATTGCTGTTGACGAAATACCACTCGTCCCTGCGCAGACCTTCAATACCCTTGATATCCCAGGTAATGTTCAGGGCCAGTTTCAATGAAAGCAGGACTCCTCCTATCCATCCACGGACCACCGCCATTACACGGCGAGCGTTGCGCGTCTGGAATTCCTCGTTTCGCACAAGAAGTTTTGCTGCGGCCAGAACATGGACCGGCAGGGCCCAGATCAGTGTATCGAGCGTTACGAACAGGATGCAGGTAATTCCAAGCAACGGAGGCGGCAAAAAAGAAAGCATTTTTTAACTCCTCTGTATTCGTCTGATATTGAATATGTATGCACCGAATCGCCCTTTTGATTCAAGCCTGTAAAATTCTTTTCTCGATAAAACCGAAGACACATTACAATATTTTTTTGTTTTCTTTTCGAATAATTAAAAAACACCTCGAAAACCGGATGATCTTGACAGTGCTTTCTCAATTCCTTATAGTCTGACTCACATTCCGAAAAAAGTACGGCAACAAGGAGACACCACATAAGACAAGGGAGTTATATTATGTCGAAACCCATGAAGTACATCGGCATCGGGCTTGCCCTGTTGCTTGTAATATCGGCCCTTTTCGATACGATTATCGGGGCTTTTGTAGATTTCTATTTTTTTGATTCGCTGAACTTCTCCAGCGTCTTCTGGACGTACTTCACCACCGAATATATCATCCAGATTCTATTCTTCCTTGTTTTTCTCGCGTTCGGAGGAATTAATCTCTATGTAGCGTATCGATCGACGCCGCAGCGCATAGCGGTCATCGACATGGGGCAGGTTTCCCTTCCCGTCAGGGCCCTGCAATGGGGACTCTTCCTGCTTCTTGTGCTCATGGCATGGGCGATCAGCTCATACCCGGCTTCAAACTGGCTCGAAACGCTCATGTACCTCAACCGGTCACCTTTCGGACAGAGCGACCCCGTTTTCGGACGGGATATTTCATTTTATTTTTTCTCTCTTCCCGTCTTCGAAATGATTCGCAACTACGCCACGGCGGTCCTTTTCGTCACCGTGATCGTAACAGCCGGCGCTTACGTCGTCGCCCGCGGAGTCATTTTCACCCCCCAAAACGTCACCGTGTCACCGGCCGTCAAACTGCACGGTATCTTTTTTCTCGCGGTCTTTTTTACGATCCAGTTGTTCACCTACTGGCTTGCACGCTATGAATTGCTCTTTTCGGCAGATGGCGTCGTCTTCGGCATGAACTACGTGGACGAAAAGATCCGTGTTCCCGTGTACAACGGACTCATCATCGTATGTTTCGTCGGCATCGCGCTGTCGGCGCTTGGTATGATAAAAAGGTCGGTGAAACAGCCACTCGTCGGCCTGGGAGTATTGATCATTTCGATCATTGTTTTCAGCGGCCTTCTACCCTCTTTCGTGCAACGGTTTTCCGTCGATCCCAACGAACTTGAACGAGAGCGGACTTACCTGGACAATCACATTCAGTCGACACGTATGGCCTATGGTCTCGATGCAATCGAGGAAAAACCCTATCCCGTCGATTATTCACTGACCCGGGAAGACCTGAAAAACAATCGCCTGACGATTGAAAACATTCCGCTCTGGGACTCCCGGCCGCTTCTCGAAACATATACCCAGATACAGGCCATTCGTCCCTACTACGATTTCAACGATATTGATATCTCACGGTACAATTTCGACGGCGATTATCGCCAGATAATGCTTGCCCCCAGGGAACTGGACCAGAGGCGCTTGTCGCCCGATTCACAGACATGGGTAAACAAAACCTTTATCTACACGCACGGCTACGGTGTGGTTGCCAACCCTGTCAACGTTTTTACACAGGAAGGCCTTCCTGAACTTTTTATTCGTGACATTCCACCAAGAATGAGCGTTGACCTTGAGTTAGATCGTCCGGAAATATACTTCGGCGAGCGGACGAATGAACCCATCGTGGTCCGGGTCGGCACTGAGGAATTCGATTATCCTTACGGTGAACACAACGAGTTTACGACGTACAAGGAAAATACCGGCGTAAATGTGGGATCACTTTTCCGTCGAGCGATATTCTCCATTCATTTCGGTACCATAAATTATCTTATCACTGATTACATTCTCCCGGAAAGTCAACTCGTCTATTACCGAAATATTTTTGAACGAGTGCGCGTGCTCGCACCCTTTCTTTCCTTTGATCACGATCCTTATATCACCGTCGTCGACGGCCGCCTGTACTGGATTTACGACGCTTACACCATGTCGTCCCGCTACCCCTACTCGCGACCGTACGCTCAGGGCATCAACTATATTCGTAATTCCGTCAAGGTCGTCATTGACGCCTACAATGGAACAACGCGCTTTTATACGATCAACGAAGAAAAAGATCCTCTCATCCGCGCTTACGCAGACGTATTCCCCGATCTTTTTCTTCCCATCGAAGAAATGCCGGAAGGACTGCGCGCACAGATACGTTACCCCCAGGATCTTTTCGACATACAGTCATCGATGTTCCGAATATACCACATGAGCGACCCAGTCATGTTCTATAACCGTGAAGATGTCTGGGAATTTCCCAATGAGCGTGTTTTCGGCAGTGCCCAGACAATGGAAAGCTATTACACGATCCTTCGCTTTCCAGAAGAAACAAAAGAAGAATTCATCCTGTTGATGCCCTTCACACCATCGAACAGGGACAACATGATTTCGTGGTTGTCGGGTCGTTCCGATGGAGATAATTACGGTTCCCTGCTCCTGTTCAGGTTTCCCCGTGGCGAGCTGGTATTTGGACCCATGCAGATCGAAGCCCGCATAGACCAGACCGCGGAAATCGCCCAGCAGCTTGCACTATGGGACCAGGCCGGAACGCGTGTTCTTCGCGGAAGTCAGCTCGTTATTCCAATTGAAAATTCCGTTCTCTATGTCAAGCCCCTGTTCCTTCGGGCAGTCGAGGGTCGCCTTCCCGAGCTGCGCCGCGTTCTCGCCTCTGACGGCAACCGAGTGGTAATGGAAGCCGGGCTTGATGAAGCCCTGAACCGTCTCTTCGGAGAAAGCGTCCCCATCGAGGCAATGCCGGCGGTGGAAGCGGCTCTTCCCGATAGTCCTATGCGGCCGGGAACAACGGCGCCCCTGCAAACACTGCAAGAACACGCCCGCCGGGCACTCGACCGTTACGAAAGCGCGCAGCGCTCGATTCGCGAGGGCAACTGGTCGAAATACGGAGAAGAAATCGAGAAACTGAGGGATGACCTGCAGAAGTTGATCGATGCCGGCGCCGTTCGTCCACTGGATGATGACTAGGCCGGGAACAAGGCTTCTTTTCAGGCCATAATCCATGACGGCGGCTTCCAGAGAAGCCGCCGTTGCTCCTCGCCGTCCCTTCAGAAAACTGTCATTTTCTCTTTTTAAAGAGGTTTTTTATGGAATCCTCGCTGAACTTAAATCGAAGTTTTACGTAGGGGCCCCTTCCCTGATAGTCATCGCCGACAAGATCGGCATCAAAATCGTCGAAGGAATAGCCCAGAGATACCCAGAGATTCTTGACCACCCGGTAACCTGCTTCCAGATTCCCTCCTCGAAGATAACTTTTCGATTTATGGCTTGCCAGTATCCGACACTCAGCTCCGAGATCGATGCGATCCGTCACGTCGTAAATGATCCGCGCCGAAATGAGGTCCGTATAGGCCGAGTAATCGTTATCTTGCGAGAGTTTTCCCGCGTACTTTCCGGACAGTTGAACCCGACTTTCGCCAATACGCCGAGGCGTCATGCGTAACTATACGTATTAATACGCAATACAGCGATAAAAACGCGATTACATACTATGGGGGATTTGGCAGTTGAGGGCAGTCAGTAAGAC
>DSBH01000275.1 GCA_011056825.1 Deltaproteobacteria bacterium
CCTTTGAAAACCTGAAAAAGTAAACGTGCCCTTGACCTCATCTTCTACAGAGAAAAAGATGCGTTGACCCCCTCTTCTCTCCCTTTTTTCTTCCCCCATAGGCCACCCTCGTCCCCTGATTTCGCTCTTCCGTTGAGTTCAAATGAGCAAATGCTGAGCATATCTCTGTTAACTGTTAGTATTTAGTATTCATTGTCAAACCTTATAGTTTTTTCTCCTCTTTGTCAAGAATATCAATCAATTCTCCCATCATCATAACAGTGGAAGCTCTGTCTCTACCACGTGCCTCTTTATTTTGTTACTAGATTTATTGCCTTGTTACGCCACTATTCGGCTCTTTAATCTATATAGATGTCGTACGCTCTATAGTAACCCTCCCGGTCGATTATATATCGGACCCTGACCCAATCACCGACAATTGGCCAGCGCGGCGGATGAAAATTTGTTTTAACACCCGTGTATATCGTGTAGATTTTTTGATTGGAACTTATTGTCAATGACCCTTTGCTGCCAAATATCGGGTATATGGCTGTTACCTTCCCGCTCACTATCCTGATTTTTGCTGCGTGGACGGTGTTGATATCCGCTGCGATCAGCAAGACCACACTACAGGCGAAAAGGACCACTACCAATAAAGCCATTATTCTCTTCATTGTTTCCTCCTTGAGCGTTTTATTTTTTACAACGTTTTAAGCTCTCTTTTCTGTCGACTCCCCCTCATTTTATACGCAATAGACGACTTTTAAGGTTTCCGCTTCGGCTTCGGTGTTAACGGTTTATCTTTAATCGGGGTTTGAGCAGCAGCGGGTTTCGGCACGCTGGTTTTTTCTGACCCGAGCAGAACGGCGATCCAGCGTGTATCTTCCGAGGTATCCAGGGCGATCTTTACCGTCATGGTCAGAGGAACCGACAGCAACATACCGACAGGCCCTAATATCCACCCCCAGAATATTAAGGATAGAAATACCACCAGTGTTGACAACCCCAACCTCCGGCCCATAAGGCGCGGTTCGATAGCATTACCCATGGCCACATTAATCACGACATAGCCGATGGCGACCACAAGGGCCCTGCCCAATCCCAGTTGTATGATCGTCAAGAGAACGGCGGGTACTGCCGCCATGATTGAGCCGATGTTGGGAATGTAGTTCAGGATAAAGGCCAGCAATCCCCATAAGAGAGGATAGTCGACACCCAGAAGGGTGAGAAAAATGGTCACAAAAGCACCGGTCACAAAGCTGATGACCGTCTTGATGCCGATATACCGAACGACCGTGTCGGCGAAATTCTTCACGTGCCCCAGCGAGGCCTCAGGGTCTTGAAATATGGCACGCAGCTTGACGGGGATGCTCGAGGCCTCAAGGAGCATGAAGATGACCGTGATGAGGATCAAAAAGCCGTTCGTGAGCACCCCGCCCAATTCGTTGAGCAGGTTGACGACGAGCTTCATGACGGCTGCGGAATTGAATATCTTGTTTAATTCAAGGCGGTCGACATCGACGCCGATCCGATCCAGCCAGTCCAAGACCGCATTTGTCTGCCCCCTGAGCCTCATTTCATAAAAGGGCAATTTGCTGGAGAAATCATTCACCGAGGAGCCTATCAGGCCGGGTATCATAAACAAGAAGACGAGGATACCGCACATGACGATTAACAGGGCAAGCCATGTAGGGACCTTCCTCTTTTTCAGCCAAAAGAGGATTGGTGAACCGCCGATTGAGATAAAGGCCGCCAACAAGAAGGGTACGATAATGGCCTTGGCGGCGCTCATCCCCGCTACAACGATGACGAACGCGGCAAAGATCATCAGTACATAAGCGGCATTTGGCGGTCGATGAGTATTGTTCATTGATTATTACTCCTCTGAGATCAGCGGACGGGCTAACGCATCCGCTTCAATAATACATAAATATATAATTCATAATTGTCAACTATGAAGATTTGTCCCTCACATCTACCCATGTCATGTTTCTTTCTTCATTGCCAGGCAGCAGAGAACGCCTGCGAAGTGCGTGCTCCCCTGTTTGAACAACGACTTCTCAGGCAGCATCTCAAGGGTCTGCCGGCTATAAAACGGCTCCTCAAATGCATGCAACCACAAGAGCAACATCCGCAAGCGGCCGAACTCACGCGCCGCCTCGTTCAGTACCGATTGTGGGGTATCGCTCAGTACATCATACACAAGGGCATACCCGCCGTGCTTCAGGACACGATGGATCTCGTTGAGCGCTCTCACCGGCTCCTTCCAGTGATGAATAGAGCCGGTGCTCACCACTGCATCGAACGAGCCATCTCCATACGGGATATGGGACGCATCACCTGTCTTGAGATCAATAATGCCGGCAAGCCCGGCCGTGCGCACATTGGTTTTGGCCTTTTCCACCATCGAGGGTGATATGTCGATACCATGGAGATGCAGCGCTGGAGACTGCTTATGAAGCTTGATGAGCAGCCAGCCAGGCCCCATCCCCACATCCAAACAGTTTCCCTCTTTGCAATGACGCAGAATGTCTTGGGCCAAGAGATCATAGTTTCGTTGAAAGATGCCGGTTTTGCTTATTTTATTATAGAGCTTTGTTCCGGGACTCGGAATGCCCTCCGGATGGAAGAGCTTCAGCAGCCTGCGAAAGGGGGTCAAGTGTGCCATGTAAGCCCTCTCGGCTTGATAGATTCAATTATGGATCAATCCGCCTGACAGTACAGAGCGACGGCACGGGATATGATATCCGCTGCAAATAATAGCTTAGGCTGGGATCTCAATAAAGCTCATGAATGAAGATTGCACACCGCCATGTTGTCATGGAGAAGCCTATTGTGAAAAACGTGAATTTTAAACAACGTCCACCTGATTGTCTCTATCCTCCGAACGGTGGGTTTGCTTCAGAGTTGATACGTCGCCCCTGCTTTCAGCACATCGGTTTTACATGTGAGTTCATTTTGGAATCGATCTATGGCATGATCGCAGGTATCATGTGCGGAAAGAAAGACACGCTGGGGGGCGGCGTCATTGAGACTATCGATGGTGCGGCTTAGGTCTGCGTCGGTTAGTCGCCTCCAGGGAGGCTTGCCCGTGCCAACGATCATTTGGAGCTTCAGCCCTCGCTTGCGAAGCGGGCTGTCTGTTATGGGGAAGTGGAGCCCCCCGCCCACGGCGTATATCGGTTCATCGGATAGTTTCCTGGCCATCTGGATAATCGTTTCAATGGTCGGGTGCCCGCAGCCGGTGATGACAACAAGCCCCTTGCCCTTGATCCGGGCGATAAGGGCCTGTTCCTCGGTCCAGCCGAAGAAGAACAGGCTTCTTGACAGGGGCCCGGTTGAGGCGATTCCCGCATGCAGCATCCTGGGACCCTCAACTACCTCGGCTTGAAAACCCTCTGCTGTGGCTTGGGCGGGCACAAAACACGGTTGTCCTTGAGGATCGCCGATTTCACGGGGCACCATCACCTCTTTTTCCCGGACGGCTTGGTGACCGCCCATGTGGTCGGGGTGAAGGTGGGAGATCGCCAACGCGTCCGCATCCTTCAACTCGAAGCCGATCTTGCGGGCATTATGGGACAAGGCCGGCATCTCCGGACCGAATCCTACATCGAAGAGCACAGAGCCCAGATCGGTCTTGATACGATAGGAGACCCCCGGCGCTCCCAGAAAGCCGGGCTCTGTCTTCTGTTCTACGAGGACCGTCAGCTCACAATGATCGAGCGGAGGCATTGCCAAAGGCTTTGCCTTCTCGATCCGTGCTGTGTTCACCTCGTGCGACCGTTGTCTGTTCTCCTTGAATCGGCGGTTTTTACGCATCAGCATGGGGATAAGGACAGGCGAAGACACCGCTATAACAGGCCACCAGGCAGGTGAGATACGACGAGCCACTTTTTTCCTCCTCTCAAACGACCACGCGCAACGGCCCGAGTCACTGCATCCTATGGCATCATCAGCATGGCCTTATTATCCTGCGTAACTATTGAACCTCTACCTTTTCTATACAAAAAAGTCGATGCCCCCTGTGATCTTTTGACAGCCCTATTTTGTGAACCCGGCTTACCGTGCTGCGCTGCCAGGGCAGATCAACCTCATCTTGCAGTTGGTGCACGCCACTTTTCTGCTGATTGCCCCGCTGTAAACAGCGACGGCCAGCAGCAGCACCAGCACGGCTACTTTGAGTGCCGTGACCTCTTGTACGAGTGCTACGATGCACAAGACAAGAGGGATCAGGGTCAGCAGGCCATAGGTGATGGGGGCTGCCTTGATACCGGCGCAGGTGCTGAATTGGTCAATGCTGCCTGGGCTAAAGAACAGGGCGGATATCTTGCCCCAGCCGAGGGCGCATTGTTTCCCGTAGTAGTAGCAATTGGTGCAGACCAGCTTTCGGAGCACGACGAATATCATGATGATCGCCGCTGCAAGATAGAGCCACGCCACCACAGGGAAGGCAAACCAGCACGCAACAGTCCCCAACCCAATCCATATGAGCATCAGGACATTGCTGAATATGACACGGGAGAGAGGAAAGGATTCGAGTCCCTGCGTATAGATCTGTGCGCCTTTTTTCATTGTGCCCTCCTGATGGTTTTTTGCCACGCCATCTCACACGTAAGTTCAGCGGCAGGGTTGTCGCGCCCAATGTGAAGTTGGCAAGGACTCTTTATCACTTGTTTGTTAAGGGCAAAGCTTCAACCCCCAAGATTTTCCCGAGTTTTGATTATTTTTACTTACCTGCTTTTTTCTCTTGTTTCGCAAGCCGTTTCTCTTTTCGCGTTTTTTGTGGCTTCTTTTTTACATTCTTTTTAGCGTCATGGCTTTTGGCCATTGTTTTTCTCCTTTTATTCTTTTGTTCGAATTTTTTTCATTTAAGGCCTAGTTCAGCGGCAGGGTTGTCGCGCCCGCTGCACGGATTGATACTACTATGTTACCCCTGCGTTATCAAGATTAAACAGAGATTCCCCCTGCCTTCTCTAAAAGGCCCTTTATCCCTCCTGCGGTGATAAGGAATGAGGGGATGCCCTATTTCTTCTTTTTTTTCTTCTTCTGGGTCGAAACCTTAAATAGTGCGTACGCCGGGCAGAACCCGATGATGCCGGTGAGCACCCAGATGACGGCCAAAATGCCCAGGACAATGGCCAGCCAACCTGAGATGACGCCGGTCAGGTACAAGACCAGGACGACCAGCGCCAGCACTATCCGGATGATCCGATCAACTGCACCCATATTCTTGATCATAAGGCCCCTCCGTTTATGAAAATTTTTTAGATGTAACCCTGCAGCCTAAGTTGCTGTATCAGGTCGTATCGTGTCCCATTAAATTTTGATAAAAAGCCCGTTTTGGAAAATGTACGTCTTCAACAAGACGCTTCTGAATGTTCCGACACATAATTTGTCAAAATATTACACCTCAAATAGCTCTCCATCATTTAGAAGGTGCACATTTTCAAAATAATCTGAGAATAGATCGACATGAAAACTGTGAATAGGAATCAAAACTTGAGGAGCGAGTGCATCTGCTAATCGTTTCAGATCTGCAATGTTAGCATGACCACTTGTATGTAGAAAAATAAACGGGATTTCATTTTCTATTGTCCATTGTTGTAATCGTTTTAAAGGCTCACTACGTTCGAGATAACCCTTCCACATTGAATAGACCCAGAC
>DSBH01000018.1 GCA_011056825.1 Deltaproteobacteria bacterium
GTCTTCGCGGCCACGGTGATGAGCCCCGGCGGCTTCTCGCTGCGACTGAGCCTGTCCTCGCCTCCGGTCCTCGCGTTGACGACGATCAGAACCAGCCGCCTGATCTCTCCCCTGTTGATGCGCGTACGGATGAACCCCCGGTCAAAGGCGTCCATAATCGCCCGTGCCCCGATGTTGTCGGAAAGACCGCCGTCCATAAGATGCACGTGGCTGTTTCCTTTGTCCAGGTAGACCGCCAGGTTTTTCGCGGCATTATAGCGCGGCGTGATCCAGTTTTCAGGGTCAAGGGCATTTTTGTACCACCAGGGTTCCCGGTATCCGTCGGCAACGGGATAATTTTCCAGGCTGACGGGTGTCAGCAGAAAGGGAAAGGCCGACGAAGCGGCCACCGCCCTCGCCACCTGGTAAGAATCCAGCCGCGAACCCATAGCGTCGAAATATTCCTGCGTGAACTCGAAACGCCGGTCGGCGCCAAGGTTGGTGGCGTTGAGGATCACGAAGGGCCGGCCGCCGCTCTCCAGGTCGTTGAATCCCGCGCCGTCGAAGATGTCCCGATCGTATAATTCCGCGGCCAGGTCAGTGCGGCTGAAGTATGGCGAGGCGAGGCGAAACAGGTTCACGGGGTTGAAAAGCCTTCTCGCCAGCCTTCCCTGAATATCGCGCTCAAGAAACTTTTCCCTGAAATCATTAAACAGCCGGTCCCGGAACAGCCCGTAATAAGCCGCAGTGAAGGAACCGCCAGATACCGACGAGATGCAGTCAACCTCATCGAGAAGGCGCCTTTCCCGCCCGTCGACACGAATGACCGTGTCGCGCAGGACTTCCATGATCCCGTAGGACAGGACCGCTGCCCGGGTACCGCCGCCGGAAAACATGAGGCAGATGAAGAGTGCATCACTGTTGTCCGGTCCCGCGTCGAGCGCGTCGAACCGGTAGCCCGATTCGGCGTCGAAATCAGGATTCCGTTCGTTGACGGTGTAATGCGAGCATCCCGCGAAGGAGACGGCAATCACGACGGCAACGACGGCTGCTGCGATGATATATCGTTTCATTTCGATCCCTCCATGAATTCGACGGTCATCGGGGTGAGGGACGATGTATTGCGCAGATCTATCTCGACGGTTTCAGGTGTAAAATTAAATGGTTGACCGAGGGCCACCTCGTAGCGGCCTCCTTCGAGTTCGAGCTTTCGGTTGGTCATCCCCATGAACTGACCGTTGATCTTTACGCGACGCGCGCGCGGGAACAGTACCACCAGATATTCCTTCGCCATGACAAGCCTCCTTTCGTGACCGGATGCGACGCCGCACCCGCTTGCGTTATGACCGGCTCGCGCCCCGAACGGAGAATGAGCAAACCGGCACTACGACATACATGTGTTTGCGGGAAGCGGAGTCAGGGTATTACCCGGAAACGAAGAATATCAGGATTCATGCGGACGGAGAAAAACGGCGATGGAAGAATTCGAACCTGGTAAGGGAAGGGAGAGGTTTTTATCTGAAAGCATCGTGATGATTTTTTACCATTGTCGCTTCTTCTTTTCCAGAATGAATCCTCTGGCGACAACGGCGGAAGCTGATCCGTTCACGCTCACCGGGCTATTCTTTTTCCTGATCGCATGTGATGGAACAGTCTTCACAATTGTCGGTGCAGGGCTCGATGTGAATGTTGACCTGGCAAGGAGACAGGGCGGTCTGTATCTCGTTCTGAATCTCGTCGGCAACTGCATGAGCCTCTTCAATATTGGTGAATCTCGGCAACAGCAGGTGAAATTCTATGAACCGTTCCGCTCCGGCCTTGCGCGTCCTGAGTTTGTGCCATCCCGCTATGCGGTCGCCGTGTCCGTTGATGATACGGCTTATAAGATCCAGCTCTTCCGGGGGAAGACTCGTATCCACGAGACCGCTCATAGAGTTTTTCATGGTGATGTATGCCGCCCGTATAATGAGCACGGCCACGAAGAGAGCGGCTATCGGATCGAGCACCGCGTAACCTGTGATGCTCACCAGGACAAGGCCTGCCAGAACAGCGGCGGAACCCATGACATCGGCAATCATGTCCCTCGCCGTCGCCTCCAGGGCCAGGGAATCGGCGGCTCTTGCATTCCGGAGCGCGTAGCGGGAAATTCCCGTGTTTATCACGATGGCGAGGGCGGTCATGACTACGCCAACGAGGGGCATCTTCACCACAAACCCGCCCAGCAGACGGTTTGCGGCTTCGTATACTATCGTTCCCGCGGCAAGAAATATGACAGCGGCGATAAGCGCGCCGGCGACATTTTCCATCTTGCTGTGGCCGTAGGCGTGATCGCTGTCCGGCGGCCTGCTTGCCAGTTTTATTCCGATCAGCCCGATCACCGCCCCCGACAGATCGATGACGCTGTGAACCGCATCCGCCCGTATGCCTACGCTCCCGGTAATGATGCTTGCGATCACCTTCAGGGCAATCAGCGAGCTTATGGCCACGATGACGATCTTGGCCGCTTTCTGCGGGTTGGGAGAAGACTGCCCGGTGGTTCCGCCAGTGTGTCGCTGTCGCATCCTGTCACCTCCCGCGAATCAAAACATAGGGAATTGCTGGTCCTGTTGTTTGCGCGCCTCCCGCAATCACGTCCGACCGCACTTCCCCGTTCCACCGCCCCGGGATGAGCTACTCCGGAACGGGTACTGTAGTATGGCGCCGCCAATGCGTCAATGTTGTACCGGGGAAAGGTGCCCGTTCAGCCTCTGGAAGCCTCGCCGTGATCCCTCGACATCTCTCCACCCGTGGAGGACGTCATTTTTTCGATGAAATGATCAATGAGCTCACGAGTGAAATACTGCATCACCACCACGTGAGCAAGATCGCCGAATCCGGCGGAATGGTTGCAGGCGAGAGCATATTCGTGAACGATGCGGTCCGCGGGGCGAGTGAAGCAGACGGTGTTCGCATGGGGATTGACCAGCACGAAGACGCCCCGCTCCTCGAGACGCGCTCTCATGTATTCCGTCATGGCAAGCACATGTTCCGCCTGTTCTCGGAATCCCGCCTCGGTGGTGGTGAGAATGCGCCAGTACATCTTCAGGGCGGCAAATCCGCTGCGGGAACAGCTAATGGTGGGAATCACCGTGTCAGCCAGGTAGGGAATCGGCGCCGACCGGGTCCGTTCTAGCACCTCGCGCCTGCAGAGAAAGACACCGCAGGGTTCGTTCAGGGCGATGAACTTGTGCCCTGAAACGGCGAGTGAGTCGAAACGCATTTTTCGGACGTCCACTATGGCCCGCGCGTCGGGATCGTCGAGGAAGGGAAGATATCCGCCCATGAGCGCCATGTCGACGTGGCGATAAACGGCGCAGGGTCTGAGGCGCTCGACAACGTCGTTGATCGCCTCCTGGTCGTCGACGGCGGACTTGAAGGTGCCGCCCACGGCGACGGCGATGAGCGCGGGCCGGGAGGGATCAAGCTTCGCCTCGAGGTCTGCCGTGTCCATCTGTCCCGTCGGCACGGCCCTGACGACGCATTCATCGATATTCTGAATATCCGCCAGCTTCTTGACGGAATAGTGCGCCTCCTCCGACACATACAGAATCGGTGCCTTCCCCGTCTCCGCCTCCAGCACCTTGCGGCCGAAATACAGGCCGTGCATGTTGCCATCGGTGCCGCCATTGGTGATAACGCCCCAGTGATTATTCTCGAACCCGTACCGCCCCGCCCAGAAATCGAGCACCCTGCGCTCGATCACGTCGCTGGAGAGCATGTCCCAGTCTTCCTTCCAGGGATCGCCGACGTTGATCAGCGTGATATCCGCGAGACCGGTATCCGCGAGCCACCGGTTGTAGGCCTCCATGGCCACGTCCTGATCGAAGGGATACCCCCACTGGTTGAACCGGCGGTTCACCAGTTCGGCGGCAAGGGTTTCCAGTTCGGCCATTTCACCGGGTTGCGGCCGGGAATATGCGTTGAACCGCGGCATGCGATGCTCCTGACGTTTGACGGTCGGCTTGAACGGATCGGCGATCGTCATTCGCCCTTTCGCAACTCTTCCAGAGTCTCCTGCGAAGGCTTGTTGGGAATCGTTGCTATAGCTTCCCCGTCGTATTCGAACACTTCCCTGTCGTCGTCTGTAATCTCGCCTATAACCGCGACATTGTCAGTCTTCGAACGGATTGCCTCCACCACCTCGTTGACCGACTCCGGAGACACCTGGACGATATAACGCGCCTGCGTCTCGCAAATCAGGATTTCCTGGGGAGTGATCTCCCTCACGGAAACAGGCGCTTTCGAAAGATCGACCCGCGCACCCCGGGAGCCATACCGTGCCGATTCGCAGACAGCGGCGCCGATTCCCGCCGCGCCCAGGTCCGAACAGGCATTGACCTTTCCCGTGGCAAAAGCGGCCAGCGCGGCCTCCATGGCGGTCTTTTCTTCTTTGAACAGGGCCACGGCGGGACGCATCTCATCGACGAGGCCCGCGCGGAACAGCGTGTCGTTACCGTCGTTTCCGGTCACGCCGATAATGATAATTTTGTCGCCCGCATTCTTGGCCGGTTTTGTCAACGGTTTTTCCGTGACCAGTTTCCCGATCACCGAGACCACCACGGCCGGTACGATATCGGAAAAAGATGTGGAGAATCCTCCTCCCACCACGAACACGTCCATCTGGGCGCACATATCCCTGATGCCCTGTATCATAATGTTCAGCCGGTCCTGGCTGGTCATCACCTTGCATTTGCCGCAGGTGCAGTGTCCCTGGAAGCCGCAGGGACCCACGATGACTTCCTGGTCGAGGGGACGCGTGCCGATGAAGTCGAGCAGAAACACCGGACGGCCGCCCATGGCGACCACGTCACGCATGGCGCCGCCGACCCCGGTCGCCGACGCGTCGTAGGGCCGGGGTACACAGGGGGAACAATGGCTTTCCATCTTGCCGACGACAAACCCGTCAACACCGGGGAACTGAAAGACCGCGGCGTCGTCGTTGGCTTCCGGTCCCACCAGGAGGGCGCCCGGCCAGACCTTGTCCACTTCCTGGTTCAGGGCCTGAAAGCTCTTGAAATCGATCACCTTGTCGATATTGTGATGCAGATGGACAAATAACCCGTGCATCAACGCTTTTTCAATCGTGTTCATGGTTTCTCCTTTATTATTTTAATTTATGCACCCCGGAATCGCCCGGCGCTTTTTCGACCTGACGACAGCTCGTTCCTCAGACACGCGTACGGCGAACCACCCTGCTATTTCCGAAACATGCCAGTTTTTCTTCTCGACTCACCTGACAAAACGCCTGGAAGGCGACTCCCGAAGAATTCCCGGAAGGTTATCCTCAGAATACTTCGCATCTCGACACCGCCACGGTAAAATGATCAGGGGAAGATAGCAGGAAAACGACCGTGAGTAAATAATTCATTGAGGCCAACCGGAAATCAACCGGTGCCGCCACGCCGCGCGCGTCGGAAACACGCCCTTCCATAACCAGTGATAGAAACGCGGCAATGCAGCCTTCGCCTGCCATAAAGAGATGGCCGGTTTTTAAGTTAATAACTCAACTTTCGGGATTAGCATTTATTGAGAGCAAGTGTGTTCTTTGGCAGATTAACGTAAGCAAGAGCCTCCTCCATTATCGTATCCAGGAGAGATCGTGCTGTTTTTTCAC
>DSBH01000157.1 GCA_011056825.1 Deltaproteobacteria bacterium
AGAAAAGGTGGATATATCAGGCTTCACGGCCTGTCAAGAATTATGATGACGCGTGAGAATGGATCCATTGTTCAGAAAATCTAAATTATGAGTTACCTTCCAGCCTCGAGCCGAACGGCACGCGGACGGGAGGACCACCGTTTCAGTCCTCGCCGGTGTAACGAATAAAATGGATAAAAATGAGCTCAGTTACCGCTATGTACGGCTTGCCGCGCGGTCAATAGCGAATATTCGGGTCATCTTGTTTTTGAAACGTATTCCTGATAATCTCCGCACGGTTTCGACTCTCGCTATAATTATATTTTTAAAATTCGGCATTACCCGGAACTCGGTTATCAGATTTTATTCGCTGTTATTTCGCTCTGTTACACTCTACATGGTGTTGTGTTTTTTATGTCTGGAAACCGAGCCGACAAGCACGTTCCTCTTACTCAGAGCTTAAAAAGGAGAAGACATGGAATACGAAGGTTCGATTAGATTTTCCCTTGTTGAACAGACTCCCGACCGCGTCGTGGGCGAAATGCCCATTCACGACGGCATCAAGAACCCTTACGGCGTTGTTCACGTGGGGGCAATGTTGTGGTTCGCGGATATCCTGGCCACAATACTGGTTTTCGGCTCTTTCCGTCCGGGTGAAAAAGCCGGGAAGGGTCAGAAGGGATTCCCGCTGGCCATCACGCTGAACAGTAATTTCACCAGCAATCAGACCGAAGGTGTGTTCAAGGCGGTCGCGTCCTTCGTGAAGCGTGGAAAGACCGTCAGCATCGTTCGAACCTGTGTGTACGGAGAAAACGAGAAGCTGATCGCGGATGTGACGACCAATCATATACTGGCAAAATAAGAAACAGCCGATTCATGAAGAAAAACAAGAAAATATTCCACTTGAGGGGATGTACGACGTTTATACTCATCATTTCTTTCATCGTGGATTCCCTCTCCGGAATTATTTTGTATATTGCCCCGCAGAACCGGTTCGCCGACTGGACCATGTGGACACTCTGGGGACTCACCAAGGATCAGTGGGTGGAGGTGCACACCATTTTCGGCTTTGTTTTTCTCCTCGTCGCCGCCATTCACCTGTATTATAACTGGAAAATCTTCGTTCATTATGTCTGGAGCAGTGCCCGCAAAGCCGTAAACCTGAAACGTGAGCTGACGGCTGCCTCGGTGCTCTGTCTTGTCCTGTTCCTGGGATCCGTGTGGAATGTTCCTCCCTTTAACACCGTCATGGATATTGGAAAGTATTTCAGGGACAAGTGGGAACAGGAGAGTTCAACAACGCCTTCCTCGAGCACACAGTCCGAGGCTTTCAAGGACCTTGCCGGAAACGCCGCGTCCGACCAGGCCGAAAACGGTCACGGTTCGGGAATGGGGAGAAAAACCCTAGAGGAAGTTGTCGAGGAACAGGGACTTTCGTGGGAAGACGTCATTTCACGGCTTGAATCGCAGGGGATTGAGGCAAAACCGGATGACCGCCTGAGAAGCGTGGCCGCGAGACTGGGAAAGTCCCCCACGGAAACACTTCGAATACTCGCGGGGGAACAATGACACGGGAACGGGACTGCCGCCCTCGATTTGCCGGTACGACAATCACCGGGCGGGTTTGCCCTGTTTTTCCGTTACGGGCCGGCACTCCCGCTGGACTACAGAAGGTTTCCTGTTCCCCCGTCAGGGAAGCCACTCCTGAACTTTTTCCCGGTGATAGCTCATCCACCGGCGGGCGCTGTCCTCGGGATATACTCCTTTTTGTTCCTCGATCCACAGCATAAGCTGTTCCATGTCTTCCGGCGTCCAGTAAAAATTGTCGAGGAACGCGTATATTTCTGGCATATCTTCTTTGAGTCCTTCGCGGACCAGCGTGTGAATAGCCTCTTCGCCGCCGTATACCTTTTCCGGGTCATCAAGAAACTTCAGCCGGTACCGGGCGAATTTCCAGTGCGGCACCCACCCGGTGACAATGACCCAGTCCAGTTTTCTGATGGCGTGTGCCAGCTCTGCGGTCATCGAAATTTCGCTGCCTGATATCAATTTCATGTTCTCAAGCCCGTATACCTTCATGGCTTTCTTTGTCTGGCGCATGATGCCGGCCTCGGGATCAATCCCGATTATCCGGCCGCGGAATTTGTCGACATGTTCCTTTATCTCGGGAATTGAATCGATCGTGATATACGGTTCGTTCCGCAGGCCGGAGCGCGCCGTCTGCCTGCCCGGGGCCACCTGCGGCACGACGAGGCCCGTGCGCGTACCTTCCAGGTTGGGACCGAGGTCTTCCACCCGTTTGCCGTACTGCTCATAAAAATGAGCGTGTGTACTGGGAAGCCATGCCGCGACCATCGCGTCGACTTCACCCTTCGCGACGGCTTTCCACATCTCATCCGCTCTCATGGCCGTTATCTCGCAGGGATATCCCAGCTCCTCCTCGATGACCACCTTCACCAGGTTTGTACTGGCTATCTCCGACGACCATTCAACGTACGCAAGGCGAACCGTCGGTTTCTCTTTCTCCTGCTGCCCGCACGCCGCAGACGCGACTCCCGCGAAAATCGCGGCAACCAGGACTACCACAGTACCCAGTTCATGCCATCTGCCCATGAGTCAATCCTCTGCCGCCTCAGGTTTCAAGCGGGATCCCAATGAGGCTCGTTGAGACCCTTCCCTGTCATTCATAATACTCTTCCCAATCATCCCGCAGCCCCTTATACAGCGACCAGCACATAACCAGGATAATAATCGCGAAGGGAAGCCCCGTGATAATCGCGGCCGTTTGCAGCGCTACCAAGCCGCCGCCGACGAGAAGCACCGCGGCGACCACACCTTCCAAAACGGCCCAGAATATGCGTTGCGGCTTCGGCGGATCAGGATTGCCGCCCGCCGTGATGATATCGATAACCATCGAACCCGAGTCCGACGAGGTAACAAAGAACGTGACAATGACAACCACCGCCGTCAATGAAGTAACCATCGAAAGGGGGAAGTTTTCAAGGAAAACAAAAAGCGATACGGGGATATTGTCCTGGACCGCCCTTGCCATGCCCCCGGCCCCGAAATGTTCGACAAAAATGGCGCTGTTTCCGAAGACCGTCATCCAGACAATGGTAACGGCGACGGGCACTATCAGAACGGCGAGAACATATTCGCGTATGGTCCTGCCGTAGGAAATGCGCGCTATAAACATGCCGACGAAGGGCGACCACGCTATCCACCATCCCCAGTAAAATATCGTCCAGGCGGCCTGCCAGCCTTTTTCACCGAATGACTCGGTCCACAAGGACAGTGAAGGAAGGTTTTGAATGTAATTGCCGGTATTTTCAAGAATGCCGTTACAAATGAAAAGAGTGGGTCCGAGTATAAAAACGAACACCATCAACAATCCGGCGACCACCATGTTGATCTGGCTCAATAACTTGATTCCCGAATCCAGGCCGCGAACGACCGACCATGTCGCCACGGCTGTAATCGCGGCAATCAGGGCCGCCTGGATCACCATGTTCTGCGGCAGGCCGAACAGATGGTTGAGCCCCGCGTTTATCTGCTGAACGCCGAGTCCGAGTGATGTCGCGACGCCGAACAGCGTTGCGATGGTCGCGAGAACATCGATAACGTTACCGAGCGTTCCATAGATCCGGTCGCCGAGCAGCGGGTAAAATATGTTTCGTATCGACAGGAACAGTCCTTTGGAAAATCCAAAGAAGCCGAGTCCCAGTCCGACCAGCGCGTAAATACCCCACGGATGGAATCCCCAGTGCAGGAACGTCAGCTCCATTGCCTTTTTCGCCGACTCGGCCGTGCCCGGCTCGCTGAAGGGATTGGCAACATAATGAAACATAGGCTCCGCCACACCGTAAAAAAGGAGCCCGATTCCCATACCAGCGCTGAAGAGCATCGCGAACCAGCCCAACATGGTAAATTCCGGCTCGGCATCTTCACCGCCGAGGCGCATGCGTGAATATTTGGAAAATAAAAGAACAACACAAAAAACAAGGGCGACATTCATGACAAGAATGAAGAACCACCCCGTCATGCTTGAAATCCATCCCTGAATCAAACCAAAAAAGGCTTCGGCTTTTTCGCCGGCAACAAGCGTCGATAGAACGCCCAGAAAAATAATTCCGGCTCCTCCGAAAAAAAACCAGGGTTGAATGTCGTATCTGAAAATTTTCCGGTCGAGGTTCTTCCAAGTATGCACTTTCCTCAATTCAGATGACAAGTCCTGTTTGTCGTCCATCATCACCCCTTTCCCAGCTGTTTGTCGGCTTTCAGAATCATATCTTCTTGAGGATGATGCGACCTTCCTCGACTACCATTTCGAAAGCGTCACCCGGCTTGAACCCGGTAAATCTCAGCATTCTCTCCGAAAATATCACGCCGTCTTTCCTGTATCTTGTCCACTTCTTTTCTTCTTCTGTCTTAAGGTCGAGCAGGTCCTTTATGATATAGAGTTTTTTATCCTCCACCTGGAGCATGAGCAACTGTTCCTGGAGGCTGTACTTGGATATTTTCAGCTCCTTCATTATCTCTTTCGCGTTTTTTCCATCCTGAATTAATTCACGGAGTCTTTCAGGATCGTAATTATGACTGTAACTTCCCTTCTTTTTCATAAATGCTCCTTTTCAATAAAATGATAGGAACGTGGATGCTCATGATACAACCAAACAACGATACATGACGAATTTATTTAATATTATTAGAGCTATATGTCAAGTAAATGGCGTTACGCAAGAATCCGCGGTCGATTTTCTGCAGGGCACGGTATCGAGTCATCAATACGCAACGCTACCGTATGCAAAGTCGAAGAATATAACAGAGACGGCGCAGACGCCCGGCCTTCGACAGGCCCTGCCGAAGGACTCCACCCCTGAAGGGGCGCACGAGGCCGAACGGATTGGTCGACAACGGGTCATCCTGAGCCTCCCGGTATAAACCCCACACCGGTCATCCTGAGCCCTTCGACAGAGCTCAGGAGAAACCTCTGTCGAAGGATAAACCGCTCATCCTGAGCTCCTGACTTAACCCGGTCATCCTGAGCTCCGTCGAAGGATGGACCGGGCACGCAGGATCCAGACAATAAACGTTCCTCTTTCGAGCTGGAACGGCTCATGGTGATTCACCTTGTTCTGTCATTACAGCAACCCCGGTGGTTCGGTCTGAATGTGCACCGGACGGCGCATACTGTCTCGAATCAACATAGTGTTGATCTTTCTTAATATGAACAGGCTAAACCAATCGCGGATTTCGGGCGTTATACCGGGGACGTCATGTCCCCGGATCGCTTCGTCCTGCTGAAAAATCCGTGATGAGAGACCGTGCCGCGGAATGACGGGAGTCGCGAGAGCATACCGGGGTTACGGTACCAGGCAATCTGCCGTTGATACACGTTGCCGTATATACGTTGCAAAATAAGTATGAAGGCGGTTAGAATCCCTTGTGTGTCATCACCGGTTTTCGAGACTGGCAGGGCTTGGAGAACTGACCCGAAATCAAAAAAGAAAGCGAGGATAAGAATTATGCTGGAAGATCCGAAGATATTTCTGAAAAACATGGAAAAAGCGCTCGGCGGTTATGCCAAGGTGGACAAAGATACTCTCAAGGCATTTGGGAATCTCAACGAGACTGCTTTAAACTCGAAGGCCC
>DSBH01000267.1 GCA_011056825.1 Deltaproteobacteria bacterium
CGCCTGGATGATCGAGGAATATCGGCTGTCACTGTTCGCCCCCGAGCTGAAAACCGCCGAAACCGTTTCTTCCCGACGCCTGGAAAAGCGCCTGGCCGAGATCACCGCCATGGTGTGAAATCAAAAACGCCTGTTCTCATCGTTAACCGGGAGCAGCCGGGCCGTCTCCATTCGTCCCGCGCCTTATTCTCTTTCCAGCCCCAACAGGCGCCATGCCGCGCGTACGAGAAAATAACCCGCCAATGCAGCCGCCGCCCCCAGGATCATACCGCCCAGAACGAGGTAAAATCCGTTGGCGAAGTAATGCGCCGTAGTGCCGTGAAACCCGTAAGCCTTGATAAATGGAGGAAGACAATCGACGGTCCAGCGGCCCACCCTGAATGCCGCCGTGTAAATGGGAACCGCCGTCAGCGGGTTCGTGATCCAGCAGGCAACGAGTGCCGCGGGCAGGTTCACTCTGAGCCAGATCGCCATGACAGCGCTTACCGGCATCTGTATCGAGATAGTGGGAGTAAAGGCTATAAACAGACCGAGCGCCACCCCTCCTGAGAGTGAACGCTCGCTTATATGCCATATTTCGCGCGCGAACAAGCGATCGCCCAGAATACGGTGAACATAGACGCCGCGAAGACGATCCTTGCTGTCCAGCACAACCGCCAGCTTCTTTTTTATCCTTCGAGCGAGGGTTCGGGATATCAGATTCGCATCCTCATTAGTATGTCGCGAAATATTACTTGACCAGCATTACAGGACATTGCGAAAGGAGCGCTACCTTGTAGCTGATCGTTCCCCAGCCCTGCGCCGACTGATTGATGTCGACCGCGTGGGAATTCATGATGATGAGCCCCGCGTTTCGCTGCTGAGCGTAATTGAGAATTTCCAGGCTGCGACTGCCGAAAAGAATATCTGTGTGAATATCGACGGTTCCGTCCCGGTAAGGCGCGACAAGATCATCCATGTCCTTCAGCGCCTCGCGCTCGAGTTTCCGGTAAAAGGACTCCAGTTCGGAATACTCCGTATCCACGAGTGTTTCGATGACATGCAGAAGATCAATGGAACCTTCATAACGACTGGCTATATTAACGGCTATATCCAGCGACCTGCGGCATTTCTCGGAAAAATCAACCGGCACCAGCACGCGACTGAACATGGGCAATCTCCTTGCGGAAGGAACATGCGCTCGTTCCCGCCTGTCGACAAAACGTGTTTTTTATCGCCAAAAAAGGGGTCATGAAGCCTGCCTTCATAACTCCTCGTAATCATTGGTGGCGGTGCAGGGAATTGAACCCCGGACACTACGGATATGAGCCGTATGCTCTAACCAGCTGAGCTACACCGCCGCTCGCTTTCGGACGCGGGGTTATTACCCTAGAATTCACGCCCTGTCAAGAACATTAAAGATTCAGGTCATAGGCGACAATGACGCTCTGGGACGTGGGCAGCACCAACGCCAGGACTATCTGTTTTCTTCCGTCATTATCAAGATCCTTGAACTGGTAATCCGTCACGTAGCCTTGAATCTCCTTCGTTTTCCAGTTTTCCAGGAGACCCATGCCGTCCCATTCGAAACCGTAAATCTCGCTGCGGTTGAAAAGTTTCACGTTTTGAAGCAGCCGACCCACGGGCGATCTGTTCTTCACCAGGATCACCTCGTTCTTTCCGTCCCCCCTGATATCGTAGGTGAGAATCCGCACGTTGGCGTAAGCGTTTTCCAGGTGGGCGTCGTGACTTTCTTCAAGGACGGAAGGTTGAGGAGTATATTCGATGAGATTGTCTGTTCCTCCGTAAGCGTCATCGCTTCGCCAGAGCAGTTCCTGTCCCGCCCCGAAGGCGTGGATCTGTTCCAGCGGCTTACTCGTTTTTTGATACACATTCAGGCGGTCATACTCGTCAAGAGCGATAACCCGTTCCGTCCTCCCCCCGTCCAGACTCGCCAGGGTTGTTCCGAAAACAGACAGCCCTTCGGGAATCGGCATACGCCGACCATCCCGGAGTTCTTCCCCGTCCCAGACCATTTCGTGAATCGGGTTTTCAAAGGCGGCGTTCATGCCTAGTTCCTGCCCCAGCAGGCAGGGACCGTCCGCAGTGTCTATAACCCTGAGAAACCGCCGGACGTCTTCCGCGATGTGCTTGAAGGAATCACCGTCGTATTCGACGACAAAAGAATATAGATGGTCTCTTCTCATGTTCGTTACGATAATTTCCGGTATTCCGTTTTCATTAATGTCGGCCACATCGACCGAGATATGGTTGTCGTATGATTTCCCGGCCAGAGTTACCTTGAGAATGAATCCGCCCCCTTCAAGCCGGTAGATGTAGATGTTTGTTCGATCTATAATCACTATTTCGTTTTTGCCGTCGTCATCGACGTCCCCGATATCCATGCCCTTGAACTTTTTGGGATAACGGGGGCTCATCGTAAATCCTCGTCGATCGAGAATTTCCGGCGTCATGATAAATGATGGATTAACAACCGAAGTGAGCGTTCCCCGGCTGGATTGCAGCACATCCAAAGCTTCACCTGTCTTCGGCGACGCCTCTCTGGCCTGTTCTTCCCGCTGGTCCGACGGCTGCTTGACTACGGGAGGCGAAACCGTCTCCGGTTCATCGACAAGTTTTTCGCCTCGTGCGTGCGCGCTGATTTTACGGGCAAAATCGCCGATCTTCGGGATAACGTCGTCCATACCCCGGGTCTGTTCAAAAATGCCGACCGGCGTTGTGTAGGATTCAACATCGAGCAATTTGCCGTCCAGACTGACGCTGTTCCCTATCTTGGTGATACTGCCCCACACCACGTAGTCGAGGCCGAGTTTTTTCCCTATTTCATAGGCGTCCGATGCGACCAGGTCCTTTCCCTCCGTCTTTTCGAAGGCCGCCGCCATCGTTT
This sequence comes from Deltaproteobacteria bacterium, assembly GCA_011056825.1. Classification (GTDB taxonomy): domain Bacteria; phylum Desulfobacterota; class Syntrophia; order Syntrophales; family UBA2210; genus MLS-D. The sequence goes on from DSBH01000267.1 coordinate 2,888, forward strand.
CCTTGTCGGCTACGCTTATCTCTTCACCGGACGAAAGTCGGGATATAAGCATGTCCCAGACACCGTTTCTCACGTAATCAAGGTTTTCCGAGCTGTGAATCGTAAAGGGCAACACACCCAGTTTTTTCTGTTCCGCCGCGATAGCCGGTCGGAATATAAACGCCGCAACCAGCATTATCACGGCAAACATCATTGCGAACTTCTTCATAGGTGGCTCTCCTCTCCTCGCATTTCTTTTCTTCTAAACCATTCCCGCCGATTATCCACTCGAGGAAATGATGGCCAGTATTTCATAATCACCTGCGATTGGCAACCCGAACCTGTTTTCAGGGAATGCCCCGCAACGGGGGCGGAGTTCCTCTGTCCATGACCGTCACGGGCCATGTCACGCAGCATTATGCCACTGTCGCCCGGTTCCTGAAATAGGCGAGAATATCGGAAAAATCCCGATAATAAAAGCAATCCCTTCCCATTTCACGGTACTTTCGGTACAGAACATCCCGGGCGAAAATGAGATCCGCTTCTTCGGCCGGACATAAATCCGATGGACCGTCGCCCACGTAAATAATTGTTTTGTAGTTCGGTCGCAACCGCCTGAGTACGGCAAGCTTGCAATTGCCGCAAAGATTGCATTCCTCGTTGCGGTGGGGGAATTCGACCGTCACGGTCCTATTCTTTTCAAAAACAATCCTGTTGGCGTAATACGTGATGTCCGCGAGACCGTATCTTTTGAGCAGCGTCTCGATATAGAAATCAAACCCGTCAGAGGCTATGACCACGTCATGACCGTTTGCCGTACAATAATCATAAAACGCCGGGAAATCGGGATCGAGCCCACCCCGGTCGAGCACAAAACGACGCATTTCCTCGGGACTTGTCCGCATGTGAACGGCGATTTTCCGGTAAGCCTCCTGGGAACCGATGTCGCCATTCACATAATCGAGGGTCACCTGTTTCCACTCATCATTGGTGGAAAAAAATCTCAGAATATCGCGGCCCATGTCGTTCGGACTGAGGGTTCCGTCGAAATCGCAGAGGAAAAGCACTCCGCTCCCGGCCCGGATTGATGAATCCCCGGCTGCCGTCACTTCCCGGAACCTTTTCGGTGGTCTTTCAGATGATCCCCTAAAAGATATATTCCCAGAGCAATCAGCAGGACGGGAACGATATAGGCAGTCACCCGTTCCACCTGGTCGCCGAAATTGCCGATCACGAAAAACACCACCCCCACGATTCCGATAAACCAGCCGCCCAGGTCCCTGCTTTTTTGCAACAGCGTCGATACGGCGATGACTATGAGCAGCAGGGGCCAGCTTTTCGAAAACTCATAAAACTCCATCGTGTTAAGAATAATAAGAACCCCCAGCACGATGAGAATAAGCGCGCCGGTCAGTTTTCGTTTTTTTTCAACTCGCTCCACGTTTTTTCGCTCCTTCCGGCAGCGTCAGCACCGTTTCCGTATTAACGCGCACAGGTTTTATTCCTTTTCCGCCAGCTTCATAAACGGTTTAAAAAGATCGATAGGGATGGGAAACAGCGTGGTTGAATTGTTTTCCGCCGCCACTAATGTGAGAGTCTGCAGGTACCGAAGCTGCAAGGAAATAGGCTGTTTCGCGATTACTTCACCTGCTTCATAGAGTTTCTGGGCCGCCTGGAATTCCCCTTCGGCCGCGATGACCTTGGCCCGCCGTTCCCGTTCCGCTTCCGCCTGTTTCGCCATGGCGCGTTTCATCGTTTCCGGCAGGTCGATATGTTTCACTTCCACATTGCTCACCTTGATGCCCCAGGCATCGGTGTTCTGATCAAGAATGCGCTGTAACTGGGCGTTTATTTTTTCCCGCTCAGAAAGCAGCTCGTCCAGCTCGATTTCGCCGCAGACGCTTCGAAGGGTTGTCTGGGCCAGCTGGGAGGTCGCGTACAGGTAATTTTCCACTTCGACGATCGCCTCGTTTGCCGTGAGAACCCTGAAATAAATAACGGCATTGACGCTGATGGAAACGTTGTCCCTGGTTATCACGTCCTGCGGCGGAACATCCATGGTAATGGTCCGCATATCCACTTTGACGAGGCGATCAATGATCGGAATCAGTATGATCAGTCCCGGACCCTTCGTGGCTATTACCCGTCCCAACCGGAATATGACGCCCCGCTCGTACTCGTTGAGAATGCGGATGGCCGACGCCAGGAACAGGAGCACCAGTATTACGATGGTTGTTAAAGTATACAGCATGATTTTTCTCCTTTCAGCAACCTGCTTTTATGTCTCCCCCTCCATGGGTTCCACCTCAAGAATCAATCCCTTGACGGCGGTCACCCGAACAGCCGTTCCCTCCTCGATGTCCCGAGAACCGACGGCGTTCCAGTATGAACCCATGACGAACACTCTGCCGCCATTCCGGTGAACAGGCGCTACCGCCCGCCCCGTAGCCCCGATCATTCCCTCAACCCCGGTGGCGGGTTTTCTGCTGTGGGCCTTGACGGCAAGGCCGATGACGATAATGAAAAAAAGACTGACCAGAATAACGGCGGGAATCATTACCTCGAAAGAAACCCTGAGAGCCGGATCGGGAGTATCAAACAACAAAAGCGAGCCCAGGGCTAGCGATATGACCCCCGCCACTGAAAGCATGCCGTAACTTGTTATCATGATTTCAGCCACAAAAAGTATTACTGCGAAAATTATCAGCAGCACTCCCGCGTAATTGACGGGCAGCGTC
>DSBH01000054.1 GCA_011056825.1 Deltaproteobacteria bacterium
CCGCCCGGCGAATTTTCCCGAGTACGGGGTAAAATTCGTCATGTCGAGATTCTTGAACACCATGACGATATCCGTGAATTCTTTCGGATCGAAACTGTTGATGCCGCCAGTTATCTCGTTGGTGCCGTATTCGTCGACGCGCCCTTCAAGATCAATGCGTGTGCGCGCGCCGGACGAGGACGCCACGTTCGCGATCGTTCCGTTCAAACTGTGAATACTGGTCGCGAACTGCGGCCTCAGGCTGAAGTCGGCGAATTGCAACGTGCCGTCTTCCAGTTTCACGGCGCCTATTTTTACCGGGAACGCGGCGCCGGCCTGTTTCGACGAAGGCGCCGGTTTCTCAGGCCGGACCTTTTCATCTTCTTTCACTTCCTCCTCTTCCGAACCATTCCTGAAGGCCTCAACCACGTTGACCTTGCCGTCATCAGAAATTATTAATTTTCCTTCAAGACCGGCCAGCCTGACGGCTTTTACAGCAAGGTTGTTCGGTTCGAGCTGTAAATGGAAGTCTTCCGTATCCATCTTTTTCCACCCGACCAGCGTGTCCCCGGTACTGTTCCCAACGACCCGCAGGTCGCTTATGTGAAGCGGACCCCGGTACGACAGTTCTCCTTTTGCCGAACGCCTGAAATCGCCTTCCGTGGCAAACCTCCCGGAATCAAGAGTCAGGTCGGCCGCGTCGGCGAGATAGGGCTGCGCTGTGGAAAGCGCCAGGTCTCTTACTTTCAGCTTTGCCTCCATGCCTCCCGGAACCGGATCAATATTTCCCGACACATTGATCTCTCCGCCCTGGACGATTTTCAGCCCGGCTTCAAAGGGACTGACGGCGGTTCCGTCGAACCGTGAAACCTTCGCCGAAATCGATTCCATTTCAACAATGGGCCCGCCGGCATGCACCGTCTCGTCGGTAAAGGCTGTTTTGAATTCCGAAAGGACTATCTCGTCTGCGAGATACTTCCATGGGCTCTCTTCGCGTGCCGGCGCGGCGGCGCCTGAAACGTTTCCGCCCTGCGCGCCGGTTTCGAACAACCGGAGCAGATTGATCCCGCCGTTTCTGTCACGGATTACATCTATCGCCCCGTCCGTCAGTTCCAGCCTTGACAGGTAAGCGCTTCGATCCGCGAGGTCGAAAGCGCCGCCGGACAGCGTAACCGCACCGATTTCAACGGCGGGTTTCTCTGCTCCCGCGAACCCCAGCACACTTTCCCGGATATTCAGGCCGAAATCGTCCACCCGGACCTGGATCCCCGCGGGACCGGATTCGACGTTCGCGCGGCAGATAAGGCCGACGCCTTCGGTCGAAAAAGAAAGGTCGGACGCCCTGCTCCGGTCGGCAAACCGAAGCGCGGGCCCGTTCAAAATGACTTCCGTGATATCAACAGTCCACGGCGGCGCATCTTCTTCGAGGCTCTTTTTCGCGGGGTCCGGATCCTCAGGTTTCGCTGATTCTGATCCGGGCTCCCCGTCATCACCCGATGCGACGATCCGCTGAAGGTTCAACACCCCGTCGCCGTCCATCACCAGGTCGACCTTCCCGCCATTGACGGCGAGGGTGACGCCACTTACATGACGCCCGACCAGTTCACTGTCTCTGGCGCCAAGCATTATTACAGGCAGGTCAAGAAAAGCCTCCTCAGCGTCGACCAATTGCAGCCTGAGACCGGACAGCTCGATCCTCGAGCTGTGCAGCTCCGCGGTCGGCTGATCGAGGCTTAAATCGACGGCGTACACCGTGCTCAAATCGAGTTTGCCCTCGGGAGGTGCAATGTTCAGTCTGGACTTGAAGAATTCCCACGGCGTGGCCAGGGGAAGGCCTCTCAACGCCAGGGTTCCCGACGAACGGAAAGGATGCAGCGAAACGCGGCCGGACCATTCCACCAGGGCGCCGTCCGGTCCCGTTGCCGCCACAAAATAGTCTCCTTCTCGATCTGGCAGCGTGGAAATGCCTGACAGCTGTATATCGAGGGGATGAAGCGATGCCGTTGCGGGCTCGCTCTGGCGGTTGTCTGTTACCTCGATTTTTCCACCGCTGACGGCGACATTGTGCACGAGCATCCGCAGCGGCGGGGTTTCTTTCGAAGTTTCTTCCGTTTCGTCCGGGGCCGCATCCCCGGCGTCACTGTCCTCCCCGTTCCCGCCTGCCAGCCGGGCCAGGTTGAGGCTTCCGTCCTTTTTAACGACTATATTGATCGAGGGAGTTTCCAGAGACAGTTCTTTGAACGTGAGCGCCCAGCGGAAAAGACTGCTCAGCTGGAAATTAACAAAGAGCCTTCCGAATCCGGCGATCGGATCACCATCCGGTTCTCTTATTCCGAAGTCGGAGACTTCAAGTGTAAGCGCGAAGGGATTGATTCGTACCTTTTCCAGTGTGATGTCGCTGTCGAGTCGCTCCTCCAGAGCTGGCGGTAGAAAACGCTCGATCGACAGGGGCAGGATTAAAAAACCGGCCAGTGCGTACAGCACAAGCACCACCGCCGCAATTATCGTTATTTTACTCCCGGCGATCCGCAAAACAGCGTCTTTCAGTTTTTCCCGCATCTTGACCTCCCTGGCAACCCGCCGCGATACTTATCTTAATGTGTTATTCCATACCTGTATACGCGAGCCCGGCATGCGGAATGACACGCCGCCGCTCCGGAATGATTTCAGTCATTATTCTTCGCTGACTATATTGAGAACCATGGAGGGATATACCTCCCTGATAATCCCGGGTGGAATGAAATGGAATGTTCCCGCTGTCCGACGAAAAAAGAGCCTTTATCACTGGATTACAGGCGACGATAGAACACCCCGGTGTTGCTGGAATATTCACAGATAGTCCTCCGAAGCCGATGACGCTTTCTGCCGAAACATTTCAATAAATAATATCACTTTCCCATACAACAGCATAGCAGGAATTATCGAAAGAAGCGGCCGTCTTTCGTGCAATGATTTCGCTCACGCACGGATGGAATAATATTCCGCAGTACTTTCGGAAAGCGGACATTGTGAGATCTTTCAGGCGCCGACGCAGCATTGTCACAAGGCCATGGAGGATTCATCTCGCAAGAACCTACAAAACTCCTCATGTCCGACTGGATGGAAGACCGCATTACGAGGATGAAAGCAACGCGGGGCACAACATGTCAGAGATAGCTGTGCAGGCCGGCAAGCAGATAGTTGACCCCAAGATAGGTAAACAGTACTGCCACAAAACCTGCTATCGAGATAAGAGACAGCTTCACGCCCCGCCATCCCCTCGCCAGGTGAACATGAAGAAACGCCCCGTAGATGAGCCACGTGATAAAGGACCATGTTTCTTTCGGGTCCCATCCCCAGTATCTTCCCCAGGCGCTGTCGGCCCATGCCGCCCCGGTGATGATGCCCAGCGTCAGCATGACGAAACCGACCGATATCATCCTGTAGGTTACTTCATCCAGAATCGCTTCATCAGGGACGATCGCCGGCCGTAGCTTGATTTTAATGAGAAACAGGATACTCGATCCGAACGCTATGGCAAAACAGGCGTAGGCGAGAAATGAACTGATAACGTGACTGATCAGCCAGTTACTCTTCAGGGCCGGTATGAGCGGCTTGATGGCGGAGTCCACGCCGCCCGACAGCGATGTGTACGATAGTATGATAAACGCGAAAAAAACCGAAATGATGCCGATGAAAACATTCGGATAGCGATTCCTCGCAATCAGATAAACAAACATGATCGACCATGAAAAAAATACCAGTGACTCGTAGAAATTTGCGAGAGGCGCGTGTCCCACGCCCATCTGATATGAGAGAATCCAGCGCAGGACAATTGAAACCGTGTGAATCGTGAACCCGATCGCCGCAAAGGACAGGGCGGCCCTTTCCAGGAATCTCTTTTTGAATATGACGCAGAGAAGCATCAGAAAAAACGAAAAGAAATAAATAAATGTCGCTATGCTGACAAAAAAAGTATCGTTCATGTTGTTTGTTCAACCGCAAGCTTTCCGGCAATCAGCCCGTCCAGTTTTGCCTCCAGGGCTTTCCTGTTCTTGTCGGCGCTGGCCGCCACCCAAAGCTCATAATTTTCCGGGGAACCCGAAAGCTTCACCCACACTCTCGTGTGAGAGAAGAACAGGTGCAGAACGAAGCCCAGGATGATAAGGATAAATCCCGTCCAGACAAAGACGACGCCCGGATCCCTGCTGACCTGAATGCCGGTGTAATACAACACGTCAAAATCTTTCAGGCTGAAGGTGAGACCGCTTTTGCGGACGCGGTTGAATCGACTTCCGTCCCGAAAAATACGGAACATGTCGCGCTTTTCTCCCGGCCCCATCAAGGCCGCCAGAACCGTCGGGCCCTGACTCTTGTAATCGGGCAAAAATTTTGCCAGCACGAGTACGGCCTCTCCGTCGGGAAGAGACATTTCCGTCGCAACATCGATTCTCAGGTTCAATTCTTCACCTGTCTCTTCGTTTCTCACCCCTACCAGGTAATTTAGCGCGCCGGCAATGCCGTATGATGCCTGGCAGAATTTCAATCCCTCGTAAACAAACGGGTGGTTCACTCTCACGGCGCTGGATGCGAGCGTTTCGCCTCCGCGATCCACGATGGAGAGATCGCTCCGGTATTCCCGCGGCATTCCCGTTTCGTAGAAATCCACGGTAAATTTGTCGCATCTGATGTCATACTCAAGATTTTTCGTTTCCCGGTCGCCATATAACGTTACCTCGCGGGATTGTTCTCCTTCAATAATGTTCATCTGACCGATAAATCCGAACAGGGTCCCTATGACGCCGCCGAACAATATCAGAAGAACGCTGATATGAACGAACGGCATCCCGAGCCGGGAATACCTGCCTTTTTCGGCGTACATGAAAAACGAATCGGCGCTCGTCTTCGTTGCGGGAGCGCTTATAAGTTCCCTTACGATATCATCGGATTCTCTCCTGATTGTTTCAATATCACCCCGGACCGGGTATTTTCTTCGAATCGGCGACGTTCGAAAAACCGCGTCGTCAAAGTGTTCCCGTGACCCGAAAACCAGCTTCCCTACTCGAGGAAACTGCCGGCGGGTGCAGACGATAATATTTAGCGCCAGGAGCACTAGGAACGCCGTAAACCACCACGAATGGTACATGTCGAAAGCGTCAAGAAAATTCAGCACCGAAAAAACGCCGGGACTGTAAAGTGACCGCTGCGTTTCAAGCGGAAGATCCTGCCTGACCAGCGTGCCGAGAATCGACGTCGCCGCCAGGATCAGGAACAGAAAAACGGTCAGCTTCACCGAAGAAAAAAATTTTAACAGTTTTCCGGTCATAAGTCCGCTTCCTGTGGACGACACCTGTCTTCGGAGGAATTACCGCGGGACGTCAGCGAAAAGCCTGGCCGAAAAAGAGATCGACGCCTCCCGACTGGTAGAGGTAGTTCACCATCGGCAGAAATATCGCCATCAGGAACAGAACCCACATCATCCGGGAAAGCCGTATCATCCTGATCTGTGATGTTTCTATGCGCTGCCTCGCCGTGGAATACCGATCGAGAAGGAGATTAAGCACGCCTGGAAAAATCCCCAGCAACGAAGCCGCGAAAATGGGAATGTATATGACATACCCATAATAATAC
>DSBH01000272.1 GCA_011056825.1 Deltaproteobacteria bacterium
GATCTTTGATCAGTCTTTGGAAGAACCGTCAACCGGTGTGTTTCTGGCCGGAGAACAATTCACCATAGACGGCGAAGGGTTCTTTGAGGCCAGAGTGGCCGGTTCCTGGATCGATTTGGAAGACGCGCTGACAGGTATTCTGGGAGGCAAGCTGAAAGGCGCCTTCGACGCGGCAGAGACACAGGGCGAGTTTTATTACTGGCACAGCGTCGCGGGCGGCATTTCGATCGGAACCGAGAGATTCCTTTCCATGGCGGATACCGCCGAAGGCTGCGCCACACTCGACGAACTTGATATACCCGCCGTACTGGTCGGGACGACGAATCTTGCACAAGCGTCTTCTTCATACTACCTGGAAAATGTGTACATGAACGACGTACGATTCTTCGCCTACTCAGCCGGAGCGGCGCCGTCCATCTGGGCGACGGGAAACGTGGGCGGAGACTGGCTGGACATTCCATACTGGGACGGTGATGGCGGCGATTCTGTCTTCCTTACTTCAAACGAGTTCCCGCAGGGAGTTGAGTTCGAAATCATTCGGTGGGACAGCAACCGGTGGGCTGCCAGCGTTATCGGACCGGGAACCGTCGCGGGGCACGACATAACCATGCAAGGCGGTGCGGCGGGAGCCTATACTGAGGAAGCAGGACCATCTCCCGGTGGCACGTTCACCGGTACGGCTTCGGGCGCTGCTGCACCCATGTTGCCGCAGCAGCCGCCAGGTGAATTAGTTGGAGGACCGTCGTAACCCTTTCGCAGCTCCGACGTGAACGCAGCGGCAAGCCTGTGAAAACGGGCATCCAGGCGGCGGAAAATAATTGATGTGAGTATGATTTTTATTGTTCCTTCGAAAGGGATAACTTTATTGTCCGGGGTGCGTCACGACGCGCCCCGGCGGACATTGAGGACGTTTTCCGCATGACCGTTGACGCGGACATTGTACCAGGATTTTTCTATTGTTCCCGCCGGGTCGATAAGGAATGTGGAGCGCACCACGCCCATGTATTCCCTGCCGGCCATTTTCTTTTTCCGCCACACGCCATAGAGATTGCAAACCTCCCTGTCGGGATCGCTGAGAAGTTCCACGGAGATATCTTGCCTTTCGATAAACCTGGCGTGCGAGCTTTCACTGTCGGGGCTGACGCCGATCACCGCGGTATTCAGTTTCCTGAATTCTGAAAGCAGTGCCGAGAAATCGCGTGCCTCGCGGGTACACCCGCCGGTGTTGTCCTTCGGGTAAAAGTAAAGGACGGCCCATTGACCGGCAAAATCCGGCAGGCTGACGGGTTTCCCGGCGGCATTGTTCAGCGTGAACAGCGGGGCTGCGTCTCCGGGTTTCAATGTGTCGGGCATGACAGGTTCCTTGTGCTGGTTTTGAATTTCCGCGTCCCCCCGGCCGGGCCGGGTGTCTGTATCACCGCCGTTTTGCTCCGAGCGTTTTCAGTATGCTCAATCTTCGTCTCGCGGCGGGCTTGTATTGTTCCTGGTTGCTCCAGGCGACAAACTTCTTTTCCCCCTCGTAATCGCCGATGAGAATCAGTTCCGTATTTTCCCGAATCGGTTCCAGTGGATCAGGATTAACTATTTTTACCCCGTCCAGATCCAGGGCCACGACGGAACAGTTTGTCGATTCCCGTATCTTAGATTCAATCAGGTTTTTGCCCACGAGATGGCGCGGCGCTTTGTGACGGAAAATATTCAGGCCTTCGGCAAGCAGGAATGTGTCCTCGTTCCGGTGGAAATTGTAGATCGCGTTCGCGCCGAGAGACGCGTAGGACATGACGAAGTCCGCGCCTGCCCGGTGCAGTGTCGACACGTTGCGATCCAGGTTCGACCGGCTGAGAATCAACATGTCCGGCCGAAGGCTTCTCAGGTATTTTGTCAGGTAGATGTTGGTGGCGTCGTCGTGGGTGGTGATGATGCCAGCAAGTACCTTGTCGATGTTGGCCTTCTGCAGGGTAAGGATGTCCGCGGCGTTCCCGATGATGGCATTTTCCTTCTCGTCCTCCACCGGGCGCGCTTTCTTGTCGATGATGAGGTAGGGTGTTTCCTGCTCCTTGAATCGTTCGGCAATGTTGCGGCCGACGCGACCGCCGCCGATTATGAGGACAGGATTCTCCGCCAGGTGAAAGATATGGTAAAAAGAATAAACATCGTCGAACGCCGCCAGGTTTTCCTCGCCGCCGGCCAGGACAAAAACGCTGGTTTTATTGATCCTGGTGTCGGCGTTCGGTATTTCGAACTTTCCCCTGCTCCAGATGCCAACCACCGTTACCCCGAAGTCCTGCCTCAAGTTGGACTCGGCAAGCGTTTTACCCACGAGTGGCGTGCCGAAGACCGGGAACTCGGCGATGAGCAGATTCTCGAAACGGCTTATTATGTTGGCTCCGCAGTCGCCGCCGAAGGTCCACGTGGCGAGAGACCGGCCGAGAATTTTGTAGATCTGCAGTACCTTCGTGCTGCCCGCCATCTCCAGGACGTCGACTGAATAAGGAGAATCAGCGGTCGCGATGATCGGCACGTCCTCGCTCAATTCGCGGATAGTGAACGCAATATTCGTGTTGATTTCGTCACTGCTTGCGGCGACCACGAGAGACGCCTGTTCCACCCGCAATTTTTGATACGTTCGGGGATCGTCGATGCTGCCGATGGCAACCCGTATTCCGGCGTCATAAAGCTCCGTCGCGCGGCGCGGATCCTCCTCGATGAGAATGTAGAATTCCTGGCGGCTTTTCAGCTTTTCTATCAGGGAAAACGTTACGGGATTCAAACTGGTGATAATAATATGGTCCCTGGTGTCCGGGGGCATTTCCCGGGGCGTCCGAGTCCTGGATTCCGCTTCGAGCCAGGGCGCGTAGAAAAATTTTATGAAGATGAACGGAAGCAGGGTCAGGAAGAAAACGACCCCGGAAAGAAGCACCACGATTGAAAAAGCGCGGCCCAGGTCCGAGTGGAATGTTATATCGCCGAATCCAAGCGTCGTCATCACCGTGAGCGTCCAGTAGAAACCGGTGATCCAGGAATAATCGCTTCCCTCGAGCGCCATAAGAACATGGAAAAGAACACTGAATACCGTTACCATTACCGCCAGAATAACGATGAACTTCAGGACAAGGCGAATGTTCTGCCGGGTATTCTTGCTGTCAAGAATGGTGCTGAATATCGCGGGAATATACTTCATGGCGAGAACCGGATCACCATATGCACAAGAAATGTGGAATCATAAATCATGCCATCGCAACGACCGTGGACCGGCCCCCAATATTCAGACAAAAAACAGTTTTGTCTAACGTGCATTGAGTCTGTTCCTTTTATTTATTTATAGTACAGGCTATCATGAGCCTCATCACCTTGTCCAGTTTTTGAAGAGATCAGAACTCCACGGTTGATTGGGCCTGTTCATGACACGAGTAGTTCAATGCCTAGTTACTTCGGCACGTTATATGCCGCCCGGTGCACATTCTGAGCGAACTGACAGTGTTGCTGTAACAACGGAACAAGCTGAATCACCATGAACCGTTTACCTCCGAAAGGGAGATATCACCCGGGGGAAGATACTGCTTATTGTCCGGCTCTTGCTTGCCCGATCTATCCTTCGAGGAGATTTCTCTTGAGTCCTTCGGTACAGCTCGGGACAGGTCCTGTCGAAGGCCGGGCACCTGCACCATCGATGTTATATCCTTCGATTTTACATACGGTGACGTTGCATACTGATGACTCGATACCTCGCTCTTTAGAAAATTAATTAGGGATGGTTGGAGAGGGTTATGCCCAGGTTCTTTGACGTTGAAACATTCAGCCTGTTCCGGACAAGCAATGAGCAGGATACTCTGGCCAATCGTTGCGATGACTACATGCCTTTGTATGGCAAATGACCCCTGCTCACTGTTTTTAAAAGGACTATCGATACCGAAAAACAGGAACGGGAGCTTTTCTCCCTTTGACGGAAATCTTCTGTAAAAAGGAACAACGAACGGCGTTATCCGGATCAAGCCGGCTGTAGGTCATTTCAGAGATGCCGATCGTGTCGGGCTTTATGATACCCTGAATACGGGCTGCCGTGTTGACGACATCGCCGATTACCGTAAAATCTTTTCGTTCCGATGAACCAATATCCCCCTGGACGACAAGACCGCTGTTCATCCCGATGCGGATTTGGACCGCTTCCTGGCCCTGTTCTTGACGCACTGCGTTCATTCGAGGCAGCGCGACATAAAGAATTTTTTCGGCGGCAGCGACCCCGTCGTTTGCATCGACAAAGACAGTCATAACGCTGTCGCCAATGTATTTGTCGATATCTCCGTGGCACTCGCGCGTGATCACCTCACATATTCCGAAGACTTCGTTCAGCATCATAACGACTTCTTCCGGCGCTCTGGTTTCTGAAAACGTCGTAAAACCGACAATATCAAGAAACATGACCGTTAGTTCGCGCCGCCGGGAGACAGTTTCGGCGCCCACGGTGGCCTGAGCCATTGTTTCCTCGAATGTCACGGTTGAGACATATTTCTTTATTAGCGTATTGAATTTTTCTTGAAGATGACGGAAGTCCTCTTCCGTTGAGATATCACGAAAAATTTCGATGCCAGCAATAATTTTCCCCTTGTTGTTTCGAAGAGGAGCCGTATGGGTAAGCGTGGGGATCCGCCGGCCGCTTTTGTGAAGGGGATACACTTTCTCTTCGATTTCCTGTCCGGTTCGCATCGTCCTGAGGAGCGGGCAGGAGCCGCCCCGGCACATAAGATTGCCCTCGACATCGATATGATTCAAGATATTGTCGGAACAGCGCCGGCCTTCTACTTCTGCGGCACTGTATCCGGTAATTGTTTCCGCTCCCTTGTTCCAAAAAACAATCCGCCGTTTTCTGTCGACAATATAGACACCGTCATAAACGCTGTTCAGAACAAGGCCCAGGGTCGTATCGCGGCGGCCTAATTCTTCAATAGTCAAACTTGCGCTCATTCTCAGTTTCCGGCCTTCAGAGCATGAATCTGCTGTTCCATGGCTTTTTTGTGGTTTGAGGTGTCTGCAGTAATTTCATTAACCAGGTTCTGATATTCCACGTCTTTCGTCCGAACGATCTCGCCGTAGGATTTCTCGATAAGGGATGCTTCAATATCGCGAGCCAGGTTGAACATCTTCTCGCGGGTAATTTCACCTTCTTTTACGCGTTCAATATTCCCTTCAAGGCCGGTCTTTATTGTTTTTATATCCGTTTGGTTGAAAGGCCGCTCCAACTCAAAACGTTCCGGTTTGGCTGCAACAATCTTAATCATCCTCTCGATATTGTTTGCATGTTTTTCTTCTTCCGCGACGGTGTCGAGCCAGAATTCCCTGTCCTCAACCCACGCTTCCCCAGATGCCTGATACAACTCGGCAATGAGCCGTTCTATTTCCTCCATCATCTTTATAACATCTATGAGATCCTTCAAAGCGACGCGTTTCTGGGACAATGTCCCAAGTCAGGGATTCATTACACTACAAGGCAACAACTCATGATTGGCTGACACCTTCTCTTCAA
>DSBH01000299.1 GCA_011056825.1 Deltaproteobacteria bacterium
ACTATAGTTACGACAGCGTCGCCGGGCTTCGGGAGGCACTCTATGAGCGGGTTCAGGTCCAGAAAGACGAACAGGCCTGCCTCGACCTGCTGAAGGAACAGTGTCCCGGCTCGGTTACGCCTGTTCCCTTCGCCGCCGGAATTGATCCCTACGTGATCGAAATCAACTTCGAGGCGGTGGAGCAGATTTCCGGTGAAGATTCGAGTTATTATCTCGATCTGCCCACCTCCTTCAAACTCAACGAAGAGCAGATAGAGAAACTTGTTTCAGTCGGGCCTGAACTGCTGGAGGCGTCGCCCCGGTACCAGTGCCTGCTCAAGGTGCTGGAAGCCGAGGCCGAAGGGCTTCCCCGGCCGGAAGAATGCCCGGTGGGGGCGGGAATATACCCCTGACATGCGCGGGTTGCCCACGTCGGCGAGGCTTATGAACCATTAACGGGATTTCCCAACCCGAGAGGTCTTGACCGATCAAGCTTTGCTTGTCCGGAATGACGGAAAGAAGAGCTGCGCGAGGGCAGGGGGTATCGTCTTCGATAAAAAACGGCCTCACGCGTTTTCGGCGTGAGGCCGTGGTTTGTTGATCTTGTGCGCTTGTTACTCGAGAGGCGCCCCGGTGAAAACCGGCGAATCGGCCTTCAGGGCAGCTATTTCACCGTTCATCAAGGCTTCGATTTTCCCGAAGAATTTCGGAAATTCCGCCCTGATGTAATGCTGCGACGAAAGCACGCGGCCGCTGTAATAGGCTGCTTCGGGATCATCGGCTAGTTTCTTCTGCCGTTCTTCACCCTTGGCATCGCCCAGCAACTCTTTCATCTTCGGAGTCGTGATCGACAGGCTCCACAGATGCAGCCAGGCCATGATGAGCGGGAACATGGCCTGCTGGAAGGGCGTCGCGTTGAGCACCAGGGCCATGATTTTCCCTTCACCCAGCTGTTTCTTCATCATCTCGATGACCTCGTCGAGCTTTGCCAGTCCGCGCTCGACCGGTTCCACGTACTTCTCGTCAACCATACCCCGCGCCTTGTCTATGGCATCGTTCATGTGTTTCCTGAGCTGTGAATAATTATACATCCCGGGATTCATGAGGAGCTTGCGCATCTGGAGGTCAAGGGACTGAATAGCGTTTGTACCTTCGTAGATGCAGAAAACCTTGACGTCACGTGCGTACTGTTCAACCGGGTATTCCTGGCAGTAGCCGTACCCGCCGTGAACCTGCATCGATTCAGACGTGACGAGCCAGGCTTCGTCGGAAATGCCCGCCTTGACGATAGGGGTGAGAATCTCGACGATACCCTTCGACGCTTTTACTTCCTCGGGATCTTTCGACGCGTGCATGACATCTTCGTGGTAGGCTAGGAAGAGACAGAGCATGCGCATCCCCTCGACGGTGCTCTTCATATACAGAAGGGACCGCTTGATGTCGGGATGTTCGATAATGGGCACCCTGGGAGCGGTCTTGTCCGCGGCCTGAGTGATATGGGCGCCCTGGATCCTGGTGCGCGCGAACGTGACGGCGTGCAGATAGCTTGCGCTGGAACAGGCCTCGGCCTGGACGCCCGTGTGAATGCGGGCCTGGTTCATGAGCTGGAACATGATGGGCATGCCCTGACGCTCTTCCCCGAGGAGATAGCCGACGCACTTGCCGTTTTCACCGAAACTCAGCGTGGACGTGGCGTTTCCCTTGAGACCCATCTTGTGCTCGATGCCCGCGCAGACCATGTCGTTGCGCTCGCCCAGGGAGCCGTCCGGATTGACCAGGTATTTCGGTACGATGAAAATGGAGATGCCCTTCGTACCGGGAGGATCACCCTCGATTCTGGCCAGGGTCGGATGAATGATGTTCTCGGCCATGTCGTGCTCGCCATTGCTGATAAAAATTTTCTGGCCCGTGATGAGATAGGTGCCGTCTTCCTGCCTGACCGCTTTCGACTTGAGCGCCCCCACGTCGGACCCGGCGCTCGGCTCGGTCAGGGCCATCGTGCCGCCCCAGACGCCCTCAAACATCTTGGGCAGGAACATCTGCTTCAGTTCATCCGAACCGAAATTCAGGATCAGGGCCATCGCGCCGGTGACCGATCCGCAATACATGGTCAGCGCTGTGTTCCCCGCGTTGAAATACTCGCTGCAGGCCATGGAAATACTCGTGGGGAGGCCAAGCCCCCCCTCGTCCTGTGAGAAGGCCAGGGTGTGGAAGCAGGCTTCCATGTATGACTGGAACCCCTTGTGAAACGATTCAGGCACCGTGACGGAGTAATTTTTGGGATCGTACGTTAACCCGATCTTGTCTCCGTCACTGTTGGAGGGATAGAAGACCTCGACGGCGATTTTTTCAGCCAGCTCGAGCGTGTCTTCGTAAATGGATCGATCGAAGTCCTTGAAACTGTCAAACCTGTTCAATTTCTCCAGTTCCAGCAGTTCAAACAACGTAAAACGGACATCACGAGAATCAACCAATGAGTTTAACGACATGCACTACCTCCTTAAATAAATATTGTAATTGATCTAAACGACCAACAACTGACCCCCGTCAACGTGGTCGGACATTTGTCCGGATGCCGTCCT
The DNA here is from genome assembly GCA_011056825.1 of Deltaproteobacteria bacterium. Taxonomy (GTDB): domain Bacteria; phylum Desulfobacterota; class Syntrophia; order Syntrophales; family UBA2210; genus MLS-D. The sequence continues at coordinate 2,562 of DSBH01000299.1, forward strand.
CAAGGCCCCGGGAACTGTTCCATCGCGTGCGTCCCTTTGCCAAAGTCGCATTACCATGTTTTCCATTTGCAAGCTACTAAAAACCTGAATATACTAAGGGATGTAGTTAACTTATTAACTTATTGCAGTTTCCACGGCAATTCATTCACATACATTACGTTCCGGGAGGTTTCATGGAAGAGGGGCAGTTCGGAAATTCTTTTGAAGACGAACAGGGCGACCGGCGCGTCCTTCTGAAAAACGGTCTGGTTGTCGACGGGACGGGGACGCGGCCATTCACCGGGGATGTACTGATTGACGGCGCCCGTATCGAAGAGGTTTCTCCTCGCTCGATAGAAACCGATGCGCCCGTCCTGGACTGCACAGGCCTGGTTGTCATGCCCGGCATCATCGACGCTCACTCGCACATGGACTGGATAGTGCCCGTTCCCGGACGTGAGGATCTCAAGTTGCCTTACACGGCTCAGGGCGTGACGACATTCGTTGCCGGTCAGTGCGGCTACGGTATAGCCGGTTTTCGGGAGGATTCACCCTTCATGGACAGGATCGAGGGCCAGATCCGGGACAGGTATCGTATAACCTGGCGTACCATGGCCGGATACTTCGACCATATTCAGCGGAACGGGATGACGCATAACCTGGTGAATCTCGCGGGACACGGTACGACACGCACATCGATTCGCGATTTCGACGCCTCGCCCCCCGATCCGGGCGAAATGAAGGAAATGCTCGCGCTCCTGGAACAGGCGATGGACGAAGGCGCCGCCGGCGTTTCCCTCGGATTACAGTACGAGCCGGGAATTTTCGCCGGCGGAGACGAGCTTCGGGCAATCGCCAGTCTCGTCAAGAGGAAAGGCAAGGTCCTGTCCGTGCACATGAGGGCCTATTCGGCGCTTTCTCCCGGTTACCCGGTTAACACGGCCCGCGTTCTTCTCGATTACGTGTTTCCCTTCGACGGTTACACGCCGCACAATCTCCTGGCCATCGACGAAATGCTCGACGTCGCCCGCGAAACGGGAGTGCGCCTGCAACTCTCCCACCTGATTTTCGCCGGAACGAGAACATTCAAGACCTGGGGAAAGGCGCTCGACCGCATCGACAAAGCAATACAGGAGGGTGTGGACGTCCGGTTCGATACCTACGCGTATCACTGTGGCCAGTCCTTCATCAACGTCGTGTTGCCGGCGTGGTTCCTGGCGGAGGCGCCCCGGGCATACGACGATCCGAAGATGCTTGCCAGGCTGAAACGCGAATTCGCTCTCATCGAACGTTTCCTGGGATTCGGTACCGGTAATATTCAGATAACCCACGCGAACCATGAGGAGCTTAACCGTTACGATGGTCTTTTTATTGATGAAATAGCCGGGAAGCGGGGCATGACGCCTTTCGACGTTGCCGTGGAAATAGCGAAAAAGAGCGGAGGACTCGCCGCCGTCCTCAACCATGGATACAGCAACGAGTCGATCGTCGAGGAACTGATGCGGCATCCGGCGTCTCTTTTCATGACCGACGCCATTCCCGCGCCGGAAGGCATTCAGAACCCGGCGCTCTCGGGCAATTATCCCCGCTTCCTGCAGTGGGCGCGCGATCGGAAGGTCATTGCTCTCGAAGAGGCGGTGCGCAAGATGTCGGGCGCCGTGGCCGAACGGTACGGCATCAGGGACCGCGGATTCCTGAAGGCGGGACTGGCCGCCGACATCACGGTCATCGACTGGAACAACATTCGCGACAACAACACACTCACGGAGACCGCCAACCCGCCTTCCGGCGTCGAAGCCGTCTTCATCAACGGCAGGCGAGTGCTGGAGAAGGGCAGGGTCGATGATGCCGCCCGGCCCGGCAGAATTATTCCCTTGTAACGGTCGGCGCCGCCACGCCTTTCCCCGATCGGTTCCCGGTCCGCCCGGCAGAAACAACATCATCCCAATCCCAAAGTTCCCGCCTGCCGGACATTATTTTATTGACACGGACCCGGCCGCCTTATAATTCCTCAAGTGAGCCGATTTCGAACATGCGTGGTATTGCTTGACATCACATACTAAGGAGGATTTGACATGAGACTGAAAGACAAGGTGGCGGTTGTAACGGGTTCCGGTCGGGGTATCGGTGAGGGGATCATCATGAGGTTCGTCGAGGAGGGCGCGGCAGTCGTCGTCAACGACGTCAACGAAAAGGACGCCGCAGCCGTGGTGGAAAAAGTGAAGGCCGCGGGCGGCCGGGCGACCGTGGTCGTCGGCAGCGTGGCGGAACGCGCCGTGGTTCAGGGCCTGGTCGACAAGGCCGTCGAAGAATTCGGTACCCTCGACATCATGGTCAACAACGCGGGCATCACCCGCGACGCCATGCTTCACAAGATGACCGACGAACAATGGGACCAGGTGATCGCCGTCAACCTGACCGGCGTGTTCTACGGCATTCAGTGCGCGGGACGATACATGCGCGAGAAACAATACGGAAAAATTATAAATATTTCATCCACCAGCGCCATGGGAAACGCGGGACAGCTCAATTACTCGGCTTCCAAGGCCGGTGTGATCGGCATGACCAAGACCGCCGCCAAGGAACTGGGCCCCAAAAACATCAACGTGAACGCCATCGCCCCCGGCATGATCTGGACGGACATGATGAAATCAATGCCCCCGGAGGTACTCCAGCAAATGGACGCCATGCTGCCCTACATGGTCCCCCTCAACCGCAAGGGATCACCTCTGGACATCGCCAACCTGGCCCTCTTCCTGGCTTCCGAAGAAAGTCAGTTCATTACCGGGCAGGTCATCTTCTGCGAAGGCGGCATGAAAACGTGAGGGGACGTAGTTAACTTATTAACTCAACTTTCGGGATTGGAGCAATCGGGGTCAAAATATGGCATAATATATTGTAATAACAGCACATAAATATTGAAGAGCCCAGTCTTTTGAA
>DSBH01000203.1 GCA_011056825.1 Deltaproteobacteria bacterium
TGTCGTAATGCTGCATGGCCAGGATCTCGGTGGGAGCCATGACGGCAGACTGAAAGCCGTTTCTGCAGGCTACGATCATCGGTATCATCGACACAACGGTTTTGCCGCTTCCCACGTCTCCCTGAAGAAGCCGGTGCATGGGACGCGGCCTCGCCATGTCCGCGAGAATCTCCTTAACCGCCCTCTTCTGGGCGCCGGTCAGATTAAAGGGAAGAATTGTACTGAATGTTTCGAGAATATCCCCGTCGGTTCTGAATTCCACGCCTGCCTCGGACAGAAGATCGGCACGCTTGAGCGCAATGCGCAACTGGGAGAAAAAAAACTCATCGAAAATGAGCCGACGATGCGCTTTCGATCGACGGTCGTTATACTCGTCAAAGTCGGCATCGACCGGGGGAAAATGAATGTTCCGAAGCGCCTCGTCGAGGCCGACCAGGTTTCTGCGTCGACACAAATCAGCGGGCAGCGGTGTGTACAGTACTTCCGGATGATCTTCGAGAAGGCCCGCCATGACGCGTCGCAACCGCTTGCCGCTCAGGCCTTCCGTTTCGGAATATAGTGGAACTATTTTTCCTGCATGCACCGGGTCGGCGTCTTTTTCACGAATCCGCTCGACATCGGGATGGATCATTATCTTAGCGTCTCCCCGGAGACTCACCGCGCCGGCGAGAAAAAAGGGGTCCCCCGATGCGAATGTCTGTCGCAGCCGCGAGGGATTGCCGTTGAGCCATGTCGCCGTGATGGCCCCGCTTTCATCCCGGAAAACGACATCGAGCACGGTCCGGCGACGGAAACGCTTCAGTGTTGACCGGACCACGGAAGCCCGGATCGTCGCTTTTGTCCCCGGTAGAGCCTCGGCAACCGGCGTTATGGTTCTACGGTCTTCATAACCGCGTGGAATGAGATACAGCAGGTCTTCCACCGTTGATATTCCCTTTTTCGCAAGATGGCTCGCCATGACGGGGCCGACGCCCCTCACCTGCAGGACCGGCCGAGAAAGTACATCGCGGGAGGCGTTTCCGCCTTCCCGCTTTTCGTTTGCAACGATCACGTTCAGTGCCTCAAAACATCGTCATTTCCAGTAGTAACGGCTGGGGAGGTATTAGCAGATATGGCCCTCTTTGACAAGGAAAGAATTGACATTGATCTCCCGTTGCTGTAGGTTTCTCACTGCTTTTCTGCTGAAAGGATCATGACGACATGAATAATAAAAAACTGTCATACCGGGATGCCGGTGTTGATATCGACGAGGCGAACAGTTTTGTGGAAAGCATAAAGCCTCTTATCCGTTCAACAACACGGAAGGGTGTCGTGGGCGGGATCGGCGGGTTCGGGGGACTCTTTCACCTCGACCGTGAACACTACTCCAATCCGCTCCTGGTTTCGACGACGGACGGAGTTGGAACAAAATTAATGATCGCCCGGGAGATGAACCGCCATGATACCGTCGGCATTGATCTCGTGGCGATGAACGTTAACGACCTCGTGGTACAGGGCGCCGAACCGCTGTTTTTCCTCGATTACATCGCAACGGGAAAGATCAGGCGGGAAACCTTGGTCAGCGTCGTGAAAGGAATCGCAAGGGGATGCGCCGAGGCGGGGTGCGCGCTCACGGGTGGAGAAACAGCCGAGATGCCCGGCTTCTATGGAAATGAGGAGTATGACCTCGCCGGGTTCGCCGTGGGCGTTGTTGAGTATGACAATATCATCGACGGTTCGGCCGTTCGTGCGGGAGACGTTATTATCGGGCTGGCATCATCCGGTCTGCACAGCAATGGTTTTTCACTGGCACGGAAAGTATTGCTCGAAGAGGGACCGGAGGCCCTGGCCGAACATCCGAAGGAACTGGAAGGTTCCATCGGCGACGAGTTGCTTACGCCGACGCGCATTTACGTGCAGTCAGTACTTGCCCTCATAAAGAATGTCGCCGTGAACGGCATCGCGCACATCACCGGAGGAGGGTTCTATGACAATATTCCGCGAGTTCTTCACCCGTCGCTGCGTGCCGACATTAACAGGGAATCCTGGCCGAGGCAGCCTATTTTCGATTTAATTCAGCAGCGTGGCACTATCGAGGACTCCGAGATGTACCGGGTTTTTAATATGGGAATCGGAATGATCCTGCTGGTTCATCGTGAGGATGTGGAAGAAGCCCTTGACCGGCTGCGTTCCGTCGGTGAGAGCGCCTTTGTCATCGGTTCGATAGCAAAAAAGAAAGGAAACGACGAAGCTTCCGTGGTGATCCGGTAAGGCATTATCGAGACGCCACCGGCCGGTTCGCGAAGCACTGTTACACGATCATGAAAGAAAAACTTGCCATTGGAGTCCTGGTTTCAGGCAGCGGGTCAAACCTTCAAGCAGTTATAGACAGCATCGAGGCGGGGAAACTCGACGCAACCGTGAAGATCGTCGTAAGTAACAGGACCGAAGCCTATGCCCTTGAACGGGCGGCGAAACACGGCATTGAAACGGTGGTGATAGATCACCGGGCGTATGATTCCAGGACCGGTTTCGAACAGGCGCTGATCGACACGTTCCGTTCGCGTTCGGTGCAGCTGGTGGTAATGGCGGGATTTATGCGGATTCTCTCCGAACATTTCCTTGGGGCGTTCCCGATGAAAGTCCTGAATATTCACCCGGCCCTGCTTCCTTCATTCAAGGGTATGCACGCCCAGGAACAGGCGTTCGATTACGGCGTCAAGTTTTCGGGATGTACCGTACATTTTGCTGATCCGGGCGTTGATTCGGGACCGATCATCATCCAGTCGGTCGTTCCGGTTCTTCCGGACGATACGGCGGACATCCTGCGTGAGCGGATCCTCCGCGAGGAGCATCGCATCTATCCGCAGGCCATTCAATTTTATGCAGAAGGACGCATAGAAATATCAGGAAGAAACGTGCGCGTAAGGGGCCAGAAACCACTTTCGGACACGGCCGTGTGTAACCCCCCCACGGAAGGCATGTAGACGCACATGATACTCGTCAGCGCCTGCCTCCTGGGATTAGATTGCCGGTATGATGGCTCGGCTCTTCAGGCTGACAGAAGAGTGACGGGAATAATCGATGAGGTCATGATTCCCGTTTGTCCTGAACAAATGGGAGGATTGCCGACCCCCCGGCTTCCATCGGAAATCACTGAAGGCGACGGAAACGATGTGCTCGACGGAATATCCGGGGTGGTTAACAGCGCAGGCCTGGATGTAACGGTCGAATTCCTGAAGGGGGCACGCGTGGCGCTTTCCATCGCGCGAATCGCCGGCGTCACCCGGGCGATTATGAAGGAACGGAGTCCTTCCTGCGGCGTTGTTCACATCACCAGAAACCGTGAAAGCATACCAGGAATGGGTGTCGCCGCGGCGCTCTTGAAACGTGCCGGCATTCAGGTCGTCTCATCCGACAGGATCATTGAGGATTATGTACGATATCATCGTCATTGGAAATGACGTCAGTGCTCTCGTTGCAGCGTCTTTCGCGGTTCATCTGGGCGCCCGGACACTTCTGGTCTATGACGGAAAAACCTCTGCCTCCGTCTCAATTCCCGGCGGTTACCGGTTCGACGGCGACCCCCTGCCCTGGACGGGGCTTGACGGATCGGGCGTATTCTCGAAATTACTGCGCGAACTGCATATCGAAGGCGCGAACGAAAAACAGGAACCGACCCGGTTACAGGTAATGCTTGAATCGCGAACCGTTGAATTTTCGCCGGGCATACGGGAACGATGCAACGACACGGCCCGTGATTTTTTTCTGGATCACGACGAGATCCGACGTTACTTCACTCTCATCGAGGATGACGCGCGTTTCATTCGGGACATGGTACAATTCATTCTTGGAGGTCCTGTCAGCCTGAGAGGCAGGATCGCGGCGTTACTTTCGGAACGGTCGCGACGTCTTGCGGGACAGGCAAGACGAAAAATTTCCGGTCTCCCCGCTCTCGGAGCTTCACGTGATTTATTCAATTCCCTCGATGCGGAGTGCAGTCTCTTTTCGCGTTACGACTATTACGGATTAGCCGACGCACGATCTTCCTACTGCATGTATTCCTCACTATGCGGTTCATTTGGAATATCACCCGGTGAAAAGGATTCAATTCTCGAGACGTTGAGGAACAAGACAGAAGAATCGGGAGGAATAATCGTGCGCCCCGACCGAATCGATACGGTCGCCCTCGGTGACGGCATTTTCATCGAGGCAACGACGGAGGGTTCCTGTGAGCGAATCGAGGGGCGCCGTCTTATAATCAGCACAAAATGGCCGGGATTCCCCGTGATTGTACAAAACGACGAAGGTCTTTCGGACTGGTACGAAGGACATTTTATTCCGCGCTGCCGTTCCGTCCGTCCTTTCACATTACATCTCGGCGTGGACGACCGTTCAATTCCGGAAAACATGGGAGAACATCTCGTCATGCTTCGTGATAATGACGGTCGAAGCGACAGTCTGCCCTTTTTTTATCTTCAGGCCGGCCCGACGGGACCGTCGACCTCCGCTCCAGAGGGGGGGCGCGCCTTGTCCGTAACAGCGTTTCTGCCACCATCGCCCCGGGGACCGGATGATGCCGAGCTCGCATCCACCGCCGATGCCATGCTCGATGTTCTCAAGCAGGCGTTCCCTTTCTTGTATGAAGGAATCGACAGCATGGATCGCGATCTCTCGATCAGCAGGTTTATTCGGGCGCTGCAGGCACCCGCTCTTGATCACGTGATGAAAGAACGACCTCTGCTCGGCCTGCCCATCTATGCTGGTGATACGCCCAGGGCGAATGTTTTTATAACGGGAGGAGAACTTGCCCCTTTACTCGGTTTCGACGGTGATATAGTATCGGGTATCAATGCAGCTCAACGGGCCTGTGGAGAAACGCAGTATGTATACTATCCGTAATCTGGGACAACCCACCATTCCGTCGCCGGTCCAGGCAAGTGTTTTTATCGACGACGGACGACGTATTCTTGAAAATCCGTACATCGACGCGGAAAACCGGCCGGTCGCCGCGGATCAGAGAAGCCTGGAGATTGCCGGTCCCCGGAAAGTTATCTACTTCGATCCTTCAAAGACCAAGGCGGCGATAGTAACCTGCGGCGGCCTGAGTCCCGGCATCAACGACGTGATCCGCGCCGTCGTCATGGAACTGTATTACGGTTACGGCGTCAAAAACATCAGCGGCATCCGCTATGGGTTCCAGGGACTCATTCCATCGTACGGACATCCCCTCATGGAGCTTACTCCCGACGTCGTCAAGGATTTTCACCTGGACGGCGGCAGCAAGCTCGCCTCTTCCAGGGGCAGTCAGGATATCGGCGAAATGGTGGACAGTCTTCGAAGGCTGAATATCAATCTTTTTTTCTGCATCGGCGGCGACGGGACTATGAAGGCCGTTCAGCTTATCGCAGAGGAAATCGAGCGACGAAATCTCGATATTAGTGTTGTAGGCATTCCAAAAACCATTGACAATGATTTTAGAACAATCGACAAAA